>JBJSZR010000617.1:0-1734 GCA_046090385.1 Bacteroidota bacterium | reverse complement strand
GGGCTTCAAGACTTTTCTGCTCGATGGAGATGCAGTTCGTGGAGGATTGAACAGGGATCTTGGTTTCAACCATAAGGACAGGACGGAAAACATTCGTCGAGTTGCGGAAGTCAATCGGATAATGCTTGACGCTGGACTTATCGTCATCAATGCATTCATTTCGCCTTATCGTGCGGACAGAGCCATGGTGCGTGGTTTGGTTGGAGCCGATTCTTTCAGCGAGATATACATCAAAGCAGAACTGTCTGTTTGTGAGAGGCGTGATGTGAAAGGGATGTATGCAAAGGCAAGGACAGGAGAGTTAAAAGAATTCACGGGCATATCTGCTCCGTACGAAGAGCCCTTGGAACCGGAATTGATCGTAGCGACTGACCATCAGACCATTGAGCAATGCCTTGAACTGTTTTGGGAATATGCGCTCACGCGCATCCGCTGATCCATCAGCTCCTCTACTTTTCTTATCTTTGAAGTAGATGGCCATTAAAAGCCATACTACTTTGTGAAATGTTCTCCTACCACCTCGACCATCTGAGTGAACTTGAGGCAGAAAGCATTTATGTGCTTCGCGAGGTGGCTTCACAATTCGAACGACCGGTTCTTCTGTTCAGTGGTGGGAAAGATTCCATCGTCATTTCGTACCTCGCCAAAAAAGCATTTCATCCGGCAGGAATACCTTTTGAACTTTTGCATATCGATACAGGACATAATTTCCCTGAGACCCTTGAATTCAGGGACAAATGGGTGAATACGATTCACGCCACTTTATCGGTGCGCCTGGTTCAAGACTCCATCGATACAGGACGCGTAGTGGAAGAAAGAGGCCCAAATGCAAGTCGTAACGCACTTCAGTCGGTTACATTGCTGGATGCACTTCAGGAATTGAAATCGGATGCTGCGATCGGAGGTGCACGGAGAGATGAAGAGAAAGCGCGCGCAAAGGAACGGTTCTTCTCTCACCGCGATGAATTCGGTCAGTGGAATCCCAAAAACCAGCGACCGGAGTTGTGGAACTTGTTCAATGGCCGACAACGAAAAGGCGAACACATGCGAATTTTTCCCCTGAGCAATTGGACAGAGCTCGATATCTGGCGATATATCAAACGCGAAGCAATCCCTGTTCCCTCCATCTATTTTTCTCACAAGCGTGAAGTGGTTCTCCGTGAAGGGAATTTGTATGCGCATTCTCCTTTCATGCCGTTGGGAGCCGGTGAAAAAGTGGAGGTGAGAACAGTGCGATTCCGTACTGTCGGGGATATGACATGTACAGGAGCTGTTGAATCGGCTGCGCTAACCATTGATGAGGTCATTGATGAGGTAGCCGGATCACGGTTGACCGAAAGAGGCACCCGTATTGATGACCAGCGTTCTGAAACTGCCATGGAGGACCGCAAAAAAGGAGGATATTTCTAAAAGCACCATGCCTTTTCGCCACGACAAAGATCTATTGCGGTTCACGACCTGTGGAAGTGTCGATGATGGGAAAAGTACACTCATCGGCAGGCTCTTGTATGATACCCGCAGTATCGCCGAGGACCAGCTGGAAGCTGTAGAACGTGCAAGTCGCAGACTAGGAGCCGAGCAGGTAGATTTGTCCTTGATAACAGACGGGTTGCGTGCCGAGCGCGAGCAAGGTATTACGATCGATGTCGCTTATCGTTATTTTTCAACTCCTAAAAGAAAGTTCATCATTGCTGACACACCGGGCCATATTCAGTACACCCGCAATATGGTTAC
>JBJSZR010000616.1:0-5256 GCA_046090385.1 Bacteroidota bacterium | reverse complement strand
TTTCCCTCGTTTGCGGATCGATCACCTCCTTGATCTTGAGTGGCAATACCTCTTGCCCATAAGTCTGTTCACCTTGCTGCTCGTAACAGCCATTGCAATCGCCGGCTGGCACTTCTAATGTCCAAATAAGATGTCCTTTTTAGGAAACTATATCGCCACAATATACCGATCAGTGAAATCGCTGCTCAAAGGCATGCGCCGGACAGGCTATTATTTCACTCATCACAAAGAAATTATCACTCAGGAGTACCCTGACAATCGTGCGACAATGGTATTGCCTGAGAGATTCAGAGGAGAGGTGGTCATGTCGCACAATGAGGAGAACGAGCATCGCTGTACGGGATGTACTGCCTGCGAACTGGCTTGTCCTAATGGTACAATCAAGATCGTGACCAAATTCGAGATGACACCGGAAGGGAAGAAAAAGAAAGCCCTTGATACCTTTGTCTATCATCTTGAGCTTTGCACCATGTGCAATCTGTGCATTGAAGCTTGTCCCACTGATGCAATCAAGATGGCTCAGTCTTTCGAGCACAGTGTTTATGACCGTAGTCAGCTGACCAAGAAATTGAATCAGCCGGGATCAAAACTGATGGAGGGAGTCGAGTGATGCAGATGTCCACTTTCTTTTTTTACCTTCTTGCATCGATCGTTCTTGGTACGGCTTTATATTCCGTGCTTTCCAGGAACATCTTCCGTTCAGCCATTTTTCTGCTGTTCTCTTTATTAGGAATTGCTGGTATCTACCTCATGATGGAAGCCGAATTCTTGGCTGCTGTGCAAACCATCGTTTACGTGGGAGGAATAGTAGTTCTTATCATTTTCTCTATTTTTCTTACGCAACAAGCCGGGGTCGATTTGCCGGCTCCTCTTAGAAGCAGGACGGTTTTTGCCATCCTTGGCGCTTTGGCCGGTTTCATACTGATTTCAATGCAACTCCTCGATCACGCCTTCCGCTCTGATCTTTCCAGTCCGGTTACCATGGATGTACGCAACATTGGCAACAAGATGATCAGCACCGGTGATGGTGGCTATGCTTTGCCTTTCGAATTGGTGAGTGTGCTTCTTTTGGCAGCCATGATAGGCTGTATCGTAATCGCAATCAAACCAACTAACAGCACCAAATGAGCGAAGTCCCATTCCATCACCTGCTGTTGTTCAGCACCGCCTTGTTCTTCATCGGCGTCTTCGGATTCCTCTCCAGAAGAAACCTGGTTACCATTCTGATGTCGCTGGAGCTCATGTTGAACAGTGTCAATTTGAATTTCGTCATCTTCAATAAATACTTGTGGCCTGGCAGTCTTGACGGAGTGTTCTTCACCATCTTCATCATAGCCATAGCAGCAGCCGAAGCGGCAGTAGCCATCGCTATAATAATCCATCTATATCGTCATTACAGGTCCATTGACGCTGAAGACGCTGACACTTTGCGATTCTAATTCCCGGTATCCATGAACTTCACATCCGCTCTACTCATACCGGCACTCCCCTTATTGTCCTTTGTGTTGCTGGGATTTTTCGGTAAAAAGCTGTCAGGTTCAAACTCCGGTTGGTTCGCCACGATCTGCCTGGCAGCGAGTGCATTCCTGTCGCTCTCCATCGCATATGATTATTTCATGGTCTATGGCAAGAATTCGTTCGGTGCCTACAAAGCCATCGAAGTGGTTAAGGTGGTATGGCTGAAATTCGGGGACCGTTTCTCTATCGATATGGGTATGCTTCTGGATCCCATTTCCTGTATGATGTTGGTGGTCGTCACCATGGTGTCGCTTATGGTACATCTGTTCAGTATCGGCTATATGAAGGGGGAGGAGCGTTTTTCGACGTATTACGCTTACCTCGGACTGTTCACTTTTTCCATGCTTGGGCTTGTCTTGTCCGTCAATCTTTTCCAGATCTATATCTTTTGGGAACTTGTTGGTGTATCATCTTTCTTGCTGATTGGCTTCTATTATGATCGAGCCTCAGCGATCGCTGCCGCAAAAAAGGCTTTCATTGTCACTCGTTTCGCTGACCTTGGTTTCCTGCTGGGAATTCTTGTGCTTTCAGATGTAAGTGGTACGCTTGATTTCTCCGAATTGATCGCACGTTTGACTGATCCATCCAGTCCTGGATTGATGAATGCATCGGCTACGAGCTTCCTCGGTGCATCTGCACTCACTTGGGGACTTGTTCTCATTTTCATAGGCGGTGCAGGTAAGTCGGCTATGTTTCCATTACATGTCTGGTTGCCCGATGCTATGGAAGGTCCAACACCTGTCTCGGCGCTTATACATGCCGCTACCATGGTAGTTGCCGGCGTGTACCTCGTAGCTCGTCTTTTTGGGATTTTCGCCCTTTCAGCTCCGGCAGCGCTTGATCTGGTTGCATGGATCGGAGCTGTTTCTTCGCTTTTTGCCGCAATCATAGCCTGTACGCAGACCGACATCAAGCGGATACTTGCATATTCGACGATGTCCCAGATCGGATATATGATGTTTGCGCTCGGTGTTTCCGGATATGCAGGCGAAGATGGAGTAGGGTTTACGGCAGGTAATTTCCATCTCTTCACCCATGCCATGTTCAAGGCTCTATTATTCCTGGGAGCGGGTATGGTTATTCATGCTGTGCACAGCAACGAGTTGAAAGACATGGGCGGACTTCGTAAAGAGCTTCCATTGACTCACATCACGTTTTTGATTGCTTGTTTATCCATTGCAGGCATTCCTCCCTTCTCAGGATTCTTCAGTAAGGAAGCCATATTGCACGCTGCCTCAGAAACCCATCCTGCCATCTACTGGATAGGTTTGATAACCGCAGCACTCACAGCATTCTATATGTTCCGTTTGTATTTCGGTGTTTTTTGGAACAGGCATTCTGCGAATCATGGCCACCATCATGGTCCTGCTGAAGGGGGATGGACTATGAAATTGCCTTTGGCAATCCTAGGTATTGCCGCAGTATCGGTCGGGTTCATTCCATTCGGACGTTTCGTGAATCCAACGGGAGAAGCTATCCAACTGCATACCGATCTGGCATTCTCTGTCCTTCCGGTATGTTTATCCATTGGCGGAATACTACTGGCTGCCAGGATGTATGCCAAGCAGAATCAATTACCCGAAACAATCGCTTCCCGAATGGGAGCTCTGTATGTTGCAGCTCGAAACAGATTTCATATCGATGAAATCTATCTGTTCTTCACCAAGAAAATCATCTTTCCGGTTTTCGGTGCGTTCGCTGCCTGGTTCGACCGGTCCATTGTCGATGGTGGTATAAACACCCTCGCAGACGCTGCCCAGGTAGGTTCGGAATCAGTCAGTGGCCTGCAATCAGGCAAGGTCCAACAATATGCGGTCTGGTTCCTTTTCAGTGCAATCGCACTGGTTGTCTTCTTCATTTACATCACCAACTGAAACAATCTCGCTCATGGATCTTTCTTTATTGTTTCTGTTGCCCGTACTTACTGCGATCATCGTTTTCCTGGTCCCTGATAAGAGGCACTCAAGAGTCATCGCACTCGCAGGTGCAGTGGCTCAGCTTTTTCTAGTTGGGTTTCTTATTCGGAGTTATTTTCTTGCAGGCCCCGTAATAGATGAAGGCTTCCGGTTCGTACAACGTTTTTCGTGGTTCCCTTCTTTCCATATCGATTATTTCGTGGGTGTTGATGGAATCGCACTTTCCATGATCGCACTCACATCGCTGGTCGTACTTGCAGGTATCCTGGTGTCCTGGAATGTCGAAAAGTCGGTCAAGGAGTTTTTCATCTTGCTCCTTTTGCTGAGTGCAGGTGCATACGGATTCTTCATCTCCTTGGATCTCTTCCTTCAGTTCTTTTTCCTCGAAGTGGCTGTCATACCCAAGTATCTGCTCATTGGTGTTTGGGGTAGCGGTAAGAAAGAATACAGTGCAAACAAACTTGCACTCATGCTCATGGGTGGATCCGCATTGGTTTTCATCGGATTACTGGGTATTTACTTCCGTGGATCCGCGGCGTCTTTCGACATCCTGCAAGCTGCCGGAAGTCCGATATCAAATGAAGACCAGCTCTTTTTCTTTCCCTTCCTTTTCCTCGGATTCGGTGTGTTCACTGCATTGTTTCCTTTTCATACCTGGGTTCCTGATGGCCACTCCAGTGCGCCGACAGCAGGCTCAATGTTCCTTGCAGGAATATCCATGAAACTCGGTGGTTATGGTTGCCTTCGTGTTGCAGCTTATCTGATGCCATTCGCAGCGGCTCATTATTCCGGTTGGATCATAGCGCTTTCCACCATCGCAGTGCTGTATGGTGCTTTTGCGACCATGATGCAGACCGATCTTAAGTATATCAATGCTTATTCCTCTGTAAGTCATTGCGGTTTTGTGCTTCTTGGAATCGGAATGCTTACCAAGACTTCCATACAAGGTGCGGTTCTGCAAATGGTTTCCCATGGATTGATGACGGCTCTGTTCTTCGCAGCTATCGGAATGTTGTATGAGAGGACCCACACACGCAAGGTTTCTGAACTTGGCGGTCTTATGAAAAGCATGCCATTCATCTCCACGTTGTTCTTCCTTGCAGGTCTTTGCTCTTTAGGACTTCCGGGATTGTCAGGTTTTGTTTCCGAAATGACGGTCTTCGTAGGTGCTTGGGAACGCGCTGAATTCTCCTACCGTCTGATGACCATTCTCAGCTGCGCGTCCATTGTAGTTACAGCAGTATATATACTTCGTGCACTTGGCAAATCAATCATGGGACAGGTTGGTCGTGCTGAATATGCTGGCTTATCCGATGCAGCATGGAACGAACGCCTCGCGGCGGGTGCACTTATGGCTGGAATCCTGGTCATTGGTCTGCTTCCATTCTTGCTCAATAATCTTGTATTGCCGGATATCGATAATATCTTCCAACATATACAACAATCCATCACCCTTCGTTGATATGGATCATCTGTTGAAATTTCTGCTTCCTGAAATGGGTCTCACGGTACTCTTGTTCTCTCTTCTGTTCGTAAGAATCGCCGGCAGACTTGAGAAAACAGGTCAAATCGGTTTCCTTATGAATTTCGCCTATCCCTTGCTGGGATTACTGATGGTTTTTAACGGTCCTGTGGAAGGATCGCTTTTTGGGAACATGCTTCATGTTACATCGTTGATTCATTATGAGAAGTTGATCTTGCTGTTGGCTGTATGGTTGATTTCGCTACAGTCTGAGCCATGGTTGAGTGGGCATAAGCATCCTGCAGAGTTTCATATGCTGGTCATTTCGGTGCTTATGGGAATGTTTTTCCTGCTTTCCAG
>JBJSZR010000615.1:0-2079 GCA_046090385.1 Bacteroidota bacterium | reverse complement strand
TGTTGCAATCCAAATCGTTCAACCTCACGTCCGGGTGGCACCGTCTTTATCTTGACTTCCAGGTTCCCGAGGAGCTTGATTTGGAACTTGCACTGAACTCTGGCAGCGCACCGCTGTATAGGAATTCCAGTGGTGCCGTTTACCCATATAAGATCGGTGGTGTATTGGAAATGTTCGAAGGATGGCCTACCGCAAGCAGATATTATTTCTTTTACGACTGGAATGTTTTCATACCTGACCAACAGTGCTCAAGTGGAAGGATTCCTGTTCATGCGATCATAGGAAGTGACCCCACTAATGTATTCGATAGGGCCGTATGTGACAGCGGAAGTGTAATGCTGGAGGTTCAATCGCCAGAAACGGTAAATTGGTATGATTCGACTGGTATTTTTCTTGCTACCGGCAATCGTTTCACCACCCCATTATTGAACGGAACCACTACCTACTCCTTGGAAGTAGGCTCCTGCGCCAGAATCCCTGTCTTGGCTGAAGTCATCCAAAAATCGACAGATCCGGTTGTGCCACCCGTGAACAACTGTGGTCCCGGTCAAGTACTATTGGAAGCCATTTCTAACGATCCTGTGAATTGGTATGATGCGCCTGTCAATGGTAATTTATACGGATCAGGATATCAGTTTCTCAGTCCGTATGTCGACTCTGCAAACACATTTTATGCAATAGCAGGAAGTGTTTGCCCTGCGAATCCGATACCGGCATATATCACAATCACAAGCGCTTCCTCACCTACCGTTCAATCGGCATCTGCATGTGCGCCCGCATCGGTAATGCTGAGCGCCCAATCACCCGATCCTGTTTTTTGGTATAACACTGCAACAGGAGGTACGGCATTCAATACAGGAAATACATTCATCACACCTTTGTTGAACTCGAATACCACCTACTATGTGGAAGCGAACAACGGTTGTGCAAGCGCCAGAGTGCCGGTTACCGCAAACCTGACAGAAATTCCCGTGCCGTTGGTCTCTGGAAGCACACGGTGTGGAGCAGGAAGCGTAGTACTCTCTGCTAATTCACTTTATAATCTGTCTTGGTGGACTGATTCACTGTCAGGTATACAAGTGGGATCGGGGATATCATATACAACCGATTCTCTGACCGGAACCACTGGATTTTTCGTACAAGCAAGTGATGGAGTCTGTACCAGTACGCGAGTATTTGTGATAGCCGAGGTCAATATCACCTCACCACCTGTTGCAACAGGCGACAGCCGGTGTGGTTTCGGAATTGTAAATCTCACCGCTAATGCTACAGCGCCTTTATCGTGGTTCTCCTCTCCCGCCGGAGGAAATGCTATATTCCTCGGAAATAATTTCACTCCGCTAATATCCTCTGATACGTCCTTTTGGGTTGCGGCAGGTGCAAGTTGTTCAAGTATCCGGGTACGAGTTGATGCACAATTGAACGATCCGTCTGCAGATCCATACACGATTGCAGCTGATATATGTGCTCCTGATAATGCCATGCTCATTGCGACACCATCCTCAGCAACCGATCCGATTCAATGGTTCAATGCTCCTAATGGAACAGTAATCGGTACTAACGACTCGTTAGTTGTGACGATACCTGATTACGGATCCAGTTATGACACGTTGTTCTATGTAACCGCAGGCGCTCCTGGATGTGAAAGCAACCCCGTTCCTCTTAATGTTCATGTCGATTCCCGACCGATACCGCCTTTCGTTACAGGTGGCTCTAATTGTGGCCCTGGAAACATCACGCTTACAGCATCCTCGTTTTTCCCAGTGAGGTGGTCGGATGGTAACGGTAATATCATTGCAAACGGACCTTCATTTGTAACGAATGTAGCAACAACTACTTCCTATCAGGTCTCGGTATTCGATGGAAACTGTCAAAGTAATGAAGCACAAGTGACCGCTACTGTACTTGAGCTGCCTTCCCCATCTATCAGCGGACCTGATACCATCGTGATCATCGCCGGTCAGATATCCGTGCTCAGCGTGATATCGACAGGAGGCGATCCGCCTTACACCTACCTGTGGTCTCCGGCTGGACAAACCACTTCTTCCGTCAATGCAATACTTCCAGGCAATTACTCAG
>JBJSZR010000614.1:0-5984 GCA_046090385.1 Bacteroidota bacterium | reverse complement strand
CTATCTTTGATTCGTGAAGAACTATTTGCGTCTGCTTGGACTTGTGCGGAAATACAAAGGTTTCGCCGCCATGAACATCCTCTTCAACATCCTGTCGGTGGTGTTTTCCCTTTTTTCACTGACCATGGTGGCTCCTTTCCTGAACGTGCTTTTTAATCAGGATGCTGTTTACCAGCCGATGCCGTGGAGTTTTTCCGTAAAAGTGCTTCTGAACAATTTCAATCATTATCTCGGACTTTACATCGCAGATCATGGAAAGCTTGAGGCCTTGACACTCATCTCCATGCTGGTGGTGGTGATGTTCTTTTTCAAGAATCTCTTCCGATATCTTGCCATGTACTTCATGTCGCCTATCCGAAACGGGGTAGTGCGCGACCTTCGTAATGCCATGTTCAATAGAATACTTTTTCTTCCATTCACCTACTTTTCCAATGAACGTAAAGGCGATCTCATTGCACGGATGACCAGTGATGTCCAGGAAATCGAGTGGAGCATCATGCAATCACTCGAGGTAATTTTCCGTGAACCCATCACGGTTACGCTTTTCCTTACCACCATGTTGCTGATGAGTCCGCAATTGTCCTTGTTCGTTTTCATTTTACTGCCGGTCGCCGGACTTCTCATCGGACAGATCGGGAAAAGTCTTCGAAGAACATCCACCAAGAGCCAATCTCAAATGGGAGTATTGCTGTCTGCAATAGAGGAGACTTTAGGAGGGTTGAGGATCATCCGCGGGTTCACCGCAGAGGTCTTCACGAAGGAAAAATTCAGTCGCATCAATGATGAATACCGTCGACTGATGGTCCGATTATACCGTAAGCGCGACCTCAGCTCTCCTATGAGTGAATTCATGGGAGCCTGTGTATTGGTGGTTGTGATGTATTTTGGCGGAAGGTTGGTTCTTTCAGAAACCCGTTCTCTTGAACCTTCTGTGTTCATCGCATTCATCGCCATTTTTTCTCAACTGATTCCTCCCGCCAAAGCATTCACCGAAGCATATTCCAACGTACAGAAAGGCTTGGCGTCTGCAGAGCGCATCAATCGCATTCTGGATGCTGAAATAACCATCCGCGATAATGAATCATCCAGAGCTATCAGCGGATTTGAAAACAGTATCGAGTATGATAATGTATCGTTTGCATATCAAAGAGAAGGCAACGGATGGGTATTACAGGATATCCGTTTTACGGTTGAAAAAGGTAAGACGATAGCGTTGGTGGGCCAAAGCGGTTCAGGAAAGACAACACTCGCAGACCTGTTGCCCAGGTTTTATGATATCGAGATCGGATCTATACGTATCGATGGCCATGACATACGCGATTTGAAGCTGCATGATTTGCGTTCGTTGATGGGTATCGTATCTCAGGAGAGCATCCTTTTCAATGATACGGTATTCAACAATATCGCCTTCGGAATGCCTCAGGCAACTACAGAAGAGGTGATTGCCGCGGCGAGGATTGCGAATGCGCATGATTTCATCGATCAGTTGCCTGACGGTTATCAGACCAATATCGGTGACCGCGGCGGAAAATTAAGCGGAGGTCAGCGGCAGCGAATCAGCATAGCACGTGCTGTCTTGAAAAATCCTCCGATCCTGATCCTTGATGAAGCCACCTCTGCGCTTGATACGGAAAGTGAACGTTTGGTACAAGACGCGCTTTCGAAATTGATGAAAAACCGCACGACCATCGTCATCGCCCACCGTTTATCCACCATCCAGCATGCTGACGAGATACTTGTCCTGCAGCAGGGGAAAATCATCGAGCGTGGCCGCCACGGTGAGCTATTTTCAAAAAACGGTGTTTATAAACGCCTTTGTGACCTTCAGGCATTCACCTGATCGGACTTTCGATTATATTTGGTTAAACCATTTTGAAGCTTTGCAATCACACGGATATGTTCGGTACGTCATTTCCCGGAACCTATGCTCCTGTTGCCCGTCGTACCTCAACAGGCCTTGCTCCGTATGCAGGCGCTTGGACATTATCGGAGGTGAAGCATCTGCTTCGTCGTACGGTTTTTGGAGCATCTGCAGCCGATTGTTCCCATTTCCTGTCACAGGGTGTCACAGCATCGGTTGCTGAACTGACAGCGATCCCGGCTACCACACCTTCACCTCCATTGTACCTGAGCACAGGTTACAACGACCCGAATGTTCCTTTTGGACAGACATGGGTCACTGCTCCGTATGATGTATTGGCGAATGCCGGAAGGCGTTCTTCTTTAAGGGCCTGGTGGACCGGTCAACTGCTTACCGGCGAACGTTCCATCCGCGAGCGCATGTTGCTCTTTTGGCACAATCATTTCGCTACGGAAATCAATTCCGTTTTGGACGCCAGGTACTGCTACAATCATAATGTGCTTTTACGGCAGTATGCGCTGGGGAATTTCAAAGACCTTACCCGTGCGGTTACGCGTGACGCAGCAATGCTACGGTACCTCAACGGATATCTCAACACGGCTGCTGCCCCCGACGAGAATTATGGAAGGGAGCTCCAGGAATTATTCACGGTAGGCAAGGACGCCAACGGGCAACCGTACTACACGGAAGACGATGTCCAGGCAGCAGCACGTGTGCTTACCGGATACCGGATCAATGCGAACAACGGAAACTATTTCTTCGATCCTACCCGTCACGATACTGGAGACAAGCAATTCTCCGCTTACTATTCAAACACCCTCATCACAGGCAGGACAGGTGCCGCAGGTGAGACCGAGCTGGACGACCTGCTGGATATGATCTTCTCCCGCCAGGAAGTCGCTTTGAACATCTGTCGCCGGCTTTATCGTCATTTCGTTTACTACACGATCGATGCCCAGGCAGAAGCCGATGTCATCCAACCGCTTGCGGTCATCTTCAGAAACAGCAACTACGAAACACTTCCGGTCATCCAGGCATTACTGTCGAGCGAGCATTTCTTCGACATGGCCAACCGCGGAGCACTCATCAAGCCTCCGGTGGATTTCTGCATATCCCTTTGTAAGGATTTCGAAGTCCCTTTACCTGCTGCCCCTGACGTTCTGGATCAGTATACCTTGTGGGGTCGTGTCCACACCCAGGCGACCAATATCGGGCAGGCATTGGGCGATCCGCCGGATGTAGCGGGTTGGCCGGCTTATTACTCAGCACCTTCCTACCACGAGCTTTGGATCAATGCGAGCACCCTTCCTGCCCGAAATACGTTCGTCGACCGGATGCTTACGACCGGATATACGTCGGGTGCCTACGTTCTAAAGCTCGATGTCGTGGCCTATACCGCCACGCTTCCGCAACCCAATGATCCGGAATTGCTGGTACAAGCGGTGCTCGATCGCCACTATTGTTTCGACGCTTCCCAGACATTGAAAGATTACCTGAAGGACATCCTGCTTTCGGGTCAGGCGCAGAATTACTACTGGACAGTGGCATGGGACGATTATGTGAACAATCCGGGCGACCAGACCGCATTCATGACCGTATTGTCGCGCCTTGTGCCCATGTATCAGTACGTTCTCAAACTTGCAGAATACCATCTTTCATGAAAACCGCTGCAAATGGATAGAAGAAGATTCATCAGGGATATGGCGGGAGCAGTGGTTCTGCCGTCATTGCTTAACGGATTCTCCGTGCGCACCTTCGCACATTCTCCTTTGCTTCAGTCGTTGGCAGCGTCCAGCATTGATGATCACGTTTTGGTCCTCATCCAGTTGGTCGGTGGCAATGACGGGATCAACACGGTCATACCGCTCGACCAGTATTCAAATCTATCCCTGGCACGGCAGAACATCCTGATTCCCGATGCGCAAGTGCTCACGTTGAACGGTCTCAGCGGGACCGGCCTTCATCCTGCCATGGCAGGAATGCAGCATTTGTACAACGACGGTAAGATGAACATCGTTCAGGGAGTCAGTTATCCCAATCCCAATTTCTCACACTTCCGAGCTACGGATATCTGGTTGTCCGGTTCCGACAGTAACCAGGTTCTCAGTAGCGGGTGGGCAGGGCGCTACCTGAATTACGAGTATCCGAATTTCCCTAACGGTTATCCGAATACCACGATGCCAGATCCGCTGGCTTTGCAGATCGGAAGCAGTCTTTCATTGGCGCTGCAAGGCCCATCTGCAGCCATGGGAATGACCATCAGTGATCCGAACAGTTTCAACAATTTCCTCAACGGCATCCAGGATCCTGCTCCCAACAATCGATACGGTACGGAGCTGACGTATATCCGTCAGGTTTCGCAACAATCTCAGGCCTACGCAGGAGTCATTTTACAAGCAGCCGCTAATATCACGCAGCAATCCCCGGCTTATCCTGCAGCAGGCACAAACATACTGGCCGATCAATTGAAGATCGTAGCACGGCTCATCGCCGGCGGGTTGAAAACCAAAATATACCTGGTGAGTTTGGGCGGCTTTGATACGCATAGTCTTCAGACCGATCCTTCAGACACCACGACCGGTGTTCATGCCACCCTGGTCGGCCGGCTGTCTGATGCCATAGCGGCCTTCATGACAGATCTGGATTTTCTTAATGTCAGTGACCGTGTCATCGGAATGACTTTCTCCGAGTTCGGCCGTAGGATCGTCTCCAACGGAAGTTTCGGAACCGATCACGGATCGGGCGCTCCGATGTTCGTTTTCGGTTCACAGATACAACCGGGCATGATCGGTACGAACCCTCTTATTCCTTCCACAGTGACCGTCAATGACAATGTGGCCATGCAGTACGATTTTCGATCGGTGTATGCATCATTATTGAACCAATGGCTATGCGTGCCCGCTTCCGATCTTCAACAGGTTCTTTTGCAAAATTATCAGACGTTACCCATCATAGACGCTGCTGCTTGTACAGTAGGTATCGATGAGCTTGCTCAGGCTTCCGGCGAAAACCTGATTTTCAATTATCCGAATCCTTTTGTGTCCCGCACGAGAATAAGTTATGTCTCAAAGGGAGGACACACAGCCGTGCAGATTTTCGATGTTGAAGGCCGTATCATTTCTACGTTGATAGACAGCATGCATCAACCTGGAAAATATGAAGTCGATTTTGAAAATGAAGGTCACCCCTCCGGAATCTATCACTTGCGATTACAGAATGAATCCTACCAGCAGGTAAAGAACATGGTCATAGTTAGGTGACCGATTTCAATATCACTTCGGATTCATATCCAGTCTGCTCATAGCCATCATTTCCTTGAGGGTTTTGTCCATGCCCTGAGTCGATCCATCCAGGAATATGACATTGCCTTTCCCATGCTCTGCGAAGTTCTTGACGGATTCGGTCCACATGCTGAAAAGAATCAACGATGCGTCCAGATTGGAATCTTGCATCATCTTGGCCGCATGACTCATGCCCTTGGCCACCTCTTCGCGGAAGAGTGCAACACCTTGACCCCGCAATTGCGCCGCCTCTTTCTCCGCTTGAGCAGAGATCTTGATCGCATTGCCTTCTGCCTCAGCCGCTTTTGTCTTGGTGATCAACAAAGCCTGGCCTTCGTTTTCCGCAGCTGCTTTTAGATTGTTCGAAGCAACCACTTTTGCCATGGAACGCATCACCTCTTCGTCGAAAGTGATATCGTTCAATTGAAGATCGATCAAATGATAACCCCACGATTCCAGTGTCTGGTCGAGCTGGTCCTTTACCGCCTCAACGATGTCTCTGCGGAGAGAAAGGACCTCTGACTGTTTTTTCGTTGCAACATACGCACGCACCGAACCCTCTATGGAGCGCACCAATGCAGCCATGAAGTTCTGCTCGTTCACGAATTTGAAAGCCACATTCTTGATGGTCTCTTCTTCATTGTTGAGAACGGAGTAGAGCAACATGGCGGTGAAATTCACGTTCGCCTGATCGATGGTTACGGCCTGGAAACCTAATTCTGCTGACCGGTTCTGGATGGAAACCTTGCGAAAGACCACCTCGATGAATGGAATCTTGAGGTTCAGACCGGGATGTAAAGCACGGTTGTATTTTCCAAATACAGTAGTGACTCCGACCATAC
>JBJSZR010000613.1:0-1772 GCA_046090385.1 Bacteroidota bacterium | reverse complement strand
GAGAAACATCAGCCAACGGGAGGTATCCGTCAACTCCTGATTCATCATCTCTTTTTCAAGCGATTGTAACTTTTGGAGCCTTACATCATCCACCACCTCTCCTTTGAGGATGATCACTTCACCTTGTTGTACAAGTCCTCTGTTGAGGGAAATCTGATCCAGCCGTTGCTTGGTCCATCTGCGTGTGGCGGCATCATCATAGATTATATTGTATGCGAGAGCGTTTTCAAGCAAAGGCACCAGGAAGGCCTGGTCGGCATCGGGAATACTGTCCAGTTTTCTTCGTATGAATTCATTTGCAGTGCGTATGGTATGGAATTCTGCAACCTGATGTTCTTCAGCAAGGTTTCCTTTCAACAAAGTGATCATTCGGCCGCTTGACTCTTCATCCGGTCCAGGTGTGTATTGTATAATGCCTTTAGCGAACACTTTTTGCAACAACCCTGAACCGATTTCTTCCTGCCGTTGTCTTGTTGCCAATACTTGTTTGCTGTTCTTAACTTCCTCTTTGAACCGCTTGATTTTGTCATCAGTGACGGATTGGTTCACGGCATAGTAAGGGAAAGCATTCTTAAGTACGGTCGCCCGCTCATCATTCAACTCTACATCCGTTTTGGAAATTGCGAAACTGAACGGAGCAATCAGATTGTCGTATGGCCAGGGTTTACCTTTGTCGTATTCATAACTGAAGGTGGTTTCCTTCGGTAAAGCGATAACGATCAGAATGATCGTATTCAGAATGATCGCATACTTGAAAACCGATTCATGCCGGTTCGATATTTTGGCGAAGAAGCCTTTCATCACAGATGAAGTAAGATGCTACAAGTTAGCCATTTCCGTGTTGGGCTTGCGTCGTGAAACGGTCATGATTTCAACAATCCGTTTATCGGGCAAAAGCGTACCTTAGCACACTTAAAAATCCGTCTATGAAAGAAGTTTTCATTGTAGCCGCTACCCGAACGCCAATCGGAGGTTTCGGTGGTTCCCTTGCCTCCTTTTCTGCTCCTCAATTAGGAAGTCATGCCATAAAGTCCGCTCTGCAGCGATCCGGTATTGATCCCTCCTCAGTTGAAGAGGTATTCTTCGGCAATGTATTGTCAGCAGGTGTTGGTCAGGCTCCAGTGACACAAGCATCCATCGGAGCAGGAATCCCGAATACGGTTCCTGGAACAACCATCAATAAAGTGTGCGCTTCCGGCATGAAGTCCGTTGCACTGGGAGCTCTTTCCATCATGACCGGAGAGCGCGACTGCGTTGTGGCTGGTGGAATGGAAAGCATGAGCAATATCCCGTATTATCTCGATAAGGCTCGAAATGGTTACAAGCTTGGACACGGAACCGTAATAGACGGCTTGGTGAAAGATGGCCTTTGGGATGTTTACAAAGATTACCATATGGGCAATGCAGCTGAGCTTTGTGCCACTGAGTGCAAAATCAGCCGTGAAGACCAGGACGCTTACGCATTAGAGTCCTATCGTCGTTCAAATGCAGCATACCAGGCCGGTAAATTCAAAAATGAGATCGCCCCAGTTTCAGTACCTGTTCGCGGTAAAGATCCCGTGGTTGTTTCTGAAGATGAAGAATACAGGAATCTTCGTGCCGACAAGGTTCCGACCTTGAAACCCGCTTTCCAAAAAGACGGTACGGTGACTGCAGCCAATGCATCCAAGTTGAACGACGGCGCGGCCGCTTTAGTACTGATGAGCAGGGAAAAAATGGAGGCAATGAACCTGAAGCCAATCGCTAGAATATTGTCCTTTGCCGATGCTCAG
>JBJSZR010000612.1:0-1867 GCA_046090385.1 Bacteroidota bacterium | reverse complement strand
CTGTTCAGCCAGGGCCTGCAGTATGGACTGACGGATCCACCAAACGGCATAAGAGATGAATTTGAAACCTCGAGTCTCGTCGAATCGCTGGGCGGCTTTGATAAGTCCTAGATTACCCTCATTGATGAGGTCGCCGAGAGTAAGTCCTTGATTTTGATATTGTTTTGCAACAGAAACCACGAAACGAAGGTTGGCCTTGGTAAGCCGTTCGAGGGCTTTGGGATCCCCTTTTTTGATCAGTTGGGCTAATCGTACCTCTTCCTCGGCGGTGATCAACTCCACACGACCGATCTCCTGGAGATACTTATCCAATGATGCGGTTTCACGGTTTGTAACCTGTTTTGTAATCTTTAGCTGTCTCATGCTCCCTTGCTTTTAATTTCTGTTCTTTTGATTTTGATTCGTGAAACGGCCTTGTATTCTTTTAGTTTCAATATTTTTCCCTAAAAAGGCGTCCATCTTACAGGAGGGACATTTATCTCCGAAATCGTACTGTTTGATTGCGAGTCTGGCTTGTCCTTAGTTGTATCAAGTCGATCTAACGTAGTATAAGGGTTGTTTCTTTTGTGTGAGATGAAATACTGAAAAAATAAACGCCCCCGCATTGCGAGGGCGTTTATGGTCATATTGAATAGGTTTTATTCAAATCATTTGTCCTGTGGCTGACGTCTTGGAGGTCCTTTTGGACCTTTTTCGACATAGTTATCCGGTTTTGGGAGAAGGACTTTTCTGGAAAGACGGAACTTACCTGTCTTTTTATCAACGTCGATCAACTTTACCTGGATTTTTTCACCCTCTTTGAATACACCCTGCATGGTGTCAAGTCGGTCCCAGGATATTTCAGAAATATGAAGCAGTCCATCTTTGCCGGGCAGGAACTCTACAAATGCTCCGAAGTCCTGGATATTCTTGACCTTGCCTTCATAGATCTCACCGATTTCAGGAACCTGAACAATGGCCTTTATGCGTGCCATGGCGGCATTGATACCGGCTTTATCGCTGGAAGCGACCTCTACGATACCTTCATTATTCACCTCTTCGATTGAAATCTGGGTATTGGTTTCTCGCTGGATCTCCTGAATCACTTTTCCGCCTGGTCCGATGACTGCACCAATGAATTCTTTGGCAATGATGATCTTCTCGATACGAGGAGCATGTGGCTTGTAATCCTCACGTACTTCAGGCATTGTCTTGATCAGTTCCTGGAGGATGTGCAGTCGTCCTTCGCGGGCCTGATTGAGCGCCTTCAACATGATTTCGAAAGAAAGTCCCTGTACCTTCAAGTCCATCTGGCAGGCAGTGATGCCGTTTGACGTGCCGGTTACCTTGAAGTCCATATCACCCAAGTGGTCTTCATCGCCAAGGATATCACTCAGGATTGCATAACGACCTTCCTTGTTCATGATCAATCCCATGGCGATTCCTGATACATGTCCGCGGATACGGACGCCGGCATCCAGAAGTGCGAGCGTTCCTGCGCAGACCGTAGCCATGGAGGATGATCCGTTTGATTCCAGGATATCGGAAACGATTCGTATCGTGTAAGGGCAAGTGGTTTCGTCGGGCAATACCTTTTTGAGAGAACGCATCGCAAGGTTACCGTGACCTATTTCGCGACGTGCCGGAGCCCTATTAGGTTTAACTTCTCCAGTCGAAAAGCCAGGGAAGTTGTAGTGAAGCATGAATTTGGTGGAACCTTCATACATGGCCACGTCGATCATTTGCTCATCGAGTTTGCTTCCGAGTGTGACGGTAGCCATTGCCTGTGTTTCACCGCGTGTGAATATGGATGAACCGTGTGGGGAAGGAAGGTAGTCCACTTCAGACCAGATCGGGCGGATATCGGTTGTATTGCGTCCGTCAAGTC
>JBJSZR010000611.1:0-2065 GCA_046090385.1 Bacteroidota bacterium | reverse complement strand
AACGACATCCTCGATTTCTCAAAAATCAATGCAGGAAAAGTAGAATTCGAAAAATCAGAATTCAGGATCCGGGACCTTATAAGGGGCGTCATACAGATATTGAAAGTACGTGCAGATGAGAAACAGTTAAACCTAAAGGTCAATATCGACTACCGGATAGGAGAAAAAATCAGCGGCGATCCTATCCGCTTGAATCAGATACTGATGAATCTGATCGGCAATGCAATCAAATTCACCGACCGTGGTTCCGTACAACTTGACATTAAACTAACCGCAGCTGAAGCAGGTATCTGCAGGTTGCGTTTCTCAGTATCCGATACCGGACAAGGCATCCCGGAGATGAAACTGGAAAAGATCTTCGAGAGCTTCGAACAGGTAGTAGACAATAACAAGCGCCGCACGGAAGGAACCGGCTTAGGTCTTACCATCGTCAAGCAACTGGTTGAATTGCAGAGTGGCACCATCAACGTGAAAAGCAAAGTCGGTGAAGGATCGGAATTCGTTTTTGAATTGGATTTCGGCGTGGTTGCTGTAGAATCCAAACCGGCAACGAAACCAGTAGCGCCGAAAAAGCAGGACAGCTTCGTCTCGTCCGTCAGGATCCTCATCGTAGAAGACAATAAAGTAAATCAACTGCTGTTGAAAAACATGTTGCGCCAGATGGGATGCATACATATCGAGTCGGCTGACGGTGGAAAGTCTGCAGTCAGACGTCTGGAAAAGGAAGAATTCGATCTCATTCTCATGGATATCCAGATGCCTGATATGGATGGATATGAAACGACTCACCATATCAGGACCCATCTCCCGGAACCCTTAAAAAAGATTCCGATCATAGCACTCACGGCTGATGCCTCTGAAAAAGAAAAAAAGAAAGCACGTGAAGCCGGTATGGATGACTATGTAGTGAAGCCATATACACCCGAAGAGCTGATAGATGCCATCAGAAGACAGTCCGATAAATTCCGCCTCGACCCAGATCTGAAGAAGATGACTGAAAAGCGTCAGCAGGCAATCATCAGAATGGATGTGCTGGAAAAGTTCACCGGTGGCGATCAGGAGTTGAATACCGAACTGATGGAAGTATTTCTGCGTCAGATACCAGAAGCGATTTCACGACTGGATATCGGAATTCGCCAGAACGACTGGAAAGAGGTTTTCGGAGTATCGCATAAGATCAAATCGAGCTTATCTGTTTTCGGATTGAACGACCTGAGAAGAATCACCCAGTTGATGGAGGAGCACGCAAGAGAGCTTGAGCGACTGGATGAGATACCGGCCTTATTCAATTCATTCAAGGAAAAAATAGGTCCGGTAGTAATGGAAGTTCAGACTGAGTTGGCTCGGCTACGTGGCAGCATCGGCACTCAATCTTCATAGGTAATATAAGGGATACTGAACGTATCGCCTTCTTGCGCAAGAAAAGTATTATCAAACACTTCACGGGCTTCTTGCAACAGCGAATCAAGATGCTTGTAACGGGCCGAAAAGTGTCCGATAAGCAATTTTTTGACCTTGGCGTCTTTAGCAACGGTGGCAGCCTGTAGGGCCGTGGAATGAAACGTCTCCTCTGCCCTATGAAGTAATTCATGCAGGAATGTGGCTTCGTGATAAAGCAGATCTACATCCTTAACTGATGAAGCCAGGTCGGGCGAATAAAGCGTATCCGAGCAATATGCATATCGACGGTAAGGAGAGGGTGGTCTGGTCACATCTTTGCTTTTAACGATGCTACCATCCGTCAGAACCACATCTTCTCCTGCTTTCAAGCGGTCATAGTGATGCGACTTCAATCGATAGGTTGCAAGTGCCGATTTGACAAGATTCCTGGGACGTTGTTTTTCCTCGAAAAGAAAACCACAGCAAGGAATACGATGATTCATGGGCAACGTAGTGACCTTGACAACATCATCCTGATGAATGATTGCCGAAACAGAAGGATCGATGACATGGAAAACAAGCGGATACCTCAGTTCACAATCAGAAAGTTCAAGCTGGATATCGACGATCTTCTTGAGATCAGATGTACCATAGAGGTGAAGCGGGCGCTTGCGGCCCTGCAGAT
>JBJSZR010000610.1:0-12586 GCA_046090385.1 Bacteroidota bacterium | reverse complement strand
TGGCAAGATTGCCTGCATAGGTGAGCTTATCCAGGTTGAAAATGGTGTAATGCGGATATCGGGTAACGAATCTGCGTACTACGTGGGAGCCGATGAATCCGGCTCCGCCGGTGATTAATATTTTCATGCCTTAGTAGATTTTAATCAGATATGCTTCTTAGTGAAGCTGTTTCATTTCCCAAGCCCATGCACTCCTCATCATATCATCAAGCGTCAATTCTGTTTTCCATCCAAGTAATTTGTTCGCTTTTGAAGGGTCAGCCCAGATCTTCGTGACATCTCCCGGTCGCCTTGGTCCTGTCTTGAAATTCAATTTAAGTCCGGTAACCCTTTCGAAAGCGCTGATCACTTCCAAAACACTGTTTCCAGTACCACTGCCAAGGTTGAATACTTCGAAATTCTGCTTATCGGATACGTTGATCATGTAATCAATGGCAGATACATGCGCTCTTGCCAAATCAGATACATGGATATAGTCTCGTATACACGTTCCATCTGGTGTCGGGTAGTCATTTCCGAATACCGTGAGCTCAGATCTTCGGCCAGAGGCTACTTGGGTTATGACAGGAACAAGATTGTTAGGAGCATCCAGCGGGTTTTCACCAATCAGTGCACTTTGATGTGCTCCGGCAGGATTGAAATAACGTAGTGACACGCAATGGAATCCATACGCGTTCACAGCATCCTTCAAAATATTTTCTCCGATGAGTTTTGTTTGCCCGTAAGGTGAACTGGGTGAGCCGACTGATTCGTTTTCATTTACCGGTGAATTGTCAGTATCGCCGTAAACCGTACACGATGATGAAAAGACGAATTTGTCTATTCCGCGTGAAATCCCCTCTTCGAGAATGTTCATTAGAGAAACCAGATTGTTCCGGTAATATCTAAGTGGACTTTCTACGGATTCGCCTACGGCCTTGAAGGCTGCGAAATGAATGATGGCATCGATTCGGATGGTATCAAGAAGCTTCGATACAGCTATCCGGTCACACAAATCGATATTGAAGAAATCAACCGGTTTTCCAGAAATGCTTTCAATCGACCTGATAATTGATTCTTTGGAATTGGAGAGATTATCAACCAGTATCGGGTGGTAGCCACGAGCGATCAACTCGACAGTTGTATGTGAGCCGATATAACCTGTGCCTCCTGTTACCAGTACATTCATCGTCTTACAGGCTCCAATAATTCAAACCTTGCATTTTTCCTTTGAAAACCCCCTTGATATCGACCAGAATACCATCCGGTTTCATCCTCGATTTGAACCAGTCAGTGTCATGCTTAATATATTCAGCATGCCCTACAGTAACGATAATGGCATCATAATCGTTTGCAGGTTGTTCAGTCAATCCAAATCCATATTCATGTCTAAGTTCTTCGGAGTCCGCTTTAGGATCTATCACATCTACACTTACTCCGTAGGATTGAAGTTCCTTCACTACATCTGCAACCTTTGAATTACGGATATCTTCGACATTCTCCTTGAATGTAGCGCCCATCACCAATGCTTTTGACTTGGAAAGGTCTTTCCCTTTTGCAATGACTCTTTTGACGGTTTGCTTTGCAACATAAAATCCCATGCTGTCATTCACGAATCTGCCACTATTGATCACTTGCGCATGGTATCCGAGCTCTTGAGCTTTATATGTAAGATAATACGGATCTACTCCTATGCAGTGGCCTCCGACCAGTCCGGGTTGAAATCGGATGAAATTCCATTTCGTGCCTGCGGCTTCCAATACATCATAGGTGTTTATTCCCATCTTATTGAAGATGATGGAGAGTTCATTCATCAATGCTATATTCACATCTCGTTGCGTATTCTCGATGATTTTCGCCGCTTCAGCGACCTTGACACTTGCCGCCTTGTAAACACCGGCTTTAACGATGATGGAATAAACAGTTGAAATCTCCTCCAGCGCCTCCGGGTCGCACCCCGATACGACTTTGAGAATTCTGGTTATCGTATGTTCTTTATCGCCCGGATTGATACGCTCTGGAGAATAACCGTATTTGAAATCTGTCCCTCCTTTAAGGCCGGAAAGCTCCTCCAGCACCGGAATGCAATCCTCTTCAGTACAACCCGGATAAACAGTTGATTCGTATACTACATAATCGCCTTTCTTCAGCACCTTACCTATTGAACGTGTAGCACCAATGAGCGGCTTGAGATCGGGTAGATTGTGTTCGTCAATCGGGGTGGGAACCGTTACGATGAAAAATGAGGCTTCCTTCAGCTTTTCAAGTGAAGAGGTGAATTCTATGTCGCAACCACTGAATGATGAAGAGTCCAATTCGCCACTGGGATCTATGTTGTTCCGCATTTTTTCCAGTCTGGTTTCATTGATATCGAAGCCGATCACCTTGATGTGCTTTGCGAATTCAAGGGCGATGGGAAGTCCTACGTAGCCAAGACCCAAAACGGCCAACTTGTTTTTCTTTTCAGTCAATTCGATATGCATGATGGAAACCGGGACATTATCCCCGAATTTTATTGGTTATTGCTTTTGATCTTATGAAGGTCTCTGAGAGCATAAATGCGTTCGATTATATCTACCACCTTGAGTCCCTCCAGTGCATTTGTAGTTGCAGTCGTGCGCCCTTTGATCGTATCGATCACATTCTCTATGATGAAATGATGGTTTGCAGCCGATCCTTTATATGCTCCATAGTCGTTGGCAGGACTGGCAGGCGGTAATACCGGCATTTCGTAGTCTTTTACATGGCAGTATTCCACTTCGTTCATGTATTGGCCACCTATCTTTATACTTCCATTTTCAGCGATGATGGTGATGGAGCTCTCCACGTTCTTGTCCCAAGTGGAAGTGGAATAATTGATACACCCGAGAGCTCCATCATTGAATTCGAAACTTACAAATCCGGAGTCTTCGAAGCCGGTGAGGTTCTTATGATTGAAATCAGCAAAACGACCGGTTATATTCCGGATGTCCCCGAACAACCAGTACATGATATCGATGAAGTGGGAGAATTGAGTGAAAAGAGTTCCGCCATCAAGATCGTCAGAACCTTTCCAGTTTTTTCCATTGTAATACCTTGCGTCGCGGTTCCAATAACAGTTCAGCTGAACCATATAGGTCTTTCCCAACCTGCCACTTGCAACCATCTCCTTTATCCATTGTGAGGGGGGAGAGTAACGATTTTGCATAACACAAAAGATCTGTCTCGAAACCTGTAGTCCCTTGTATATGATCTTCTCACAGTCAGCTACCGAAAGTGCCATGGGTTTTTCAATGACCACATGCTTATTGTGCTCAAGTCCTGCCAATGTGTGAGCAGCATGTAATCCGTTAGGAGTGCATACGCAGAGCACATCGAATTCAGGTCCATTTTGAAGCAACTCCTCGAGTGAGCTAAAAAGTGGAGCATCAGGCAGATCTGTTCCGAGTTCTTGGGCAGTGCGGATATCACACATAGCGATCAACTCAGCTTCTGCATGCCGTCTTACCATCTCGGCATGACGCTTTCCGATATGCCCGGCACCTAGAATACCGAATCTGATTTTTGTTGAGGAACCCATCATGGAGGTCAATTGATCCGCTTCACTTTCTTTCCTTCCAATTTGTATTCTTGTCTGCTCTCAGGACAAACGGCTATACCATTGGTGTCGAACTTCAGACGGTGGCCATATTCGCTCATCCATCCGAGTTGGCGCGCAGGGTTTCCCACCACTAATGCGTAGGGAGGTACATCTTTTGTGACGACAGCACCTGCACCGATGAAAGCGAATTCACCGATGTTATGTCCACATACTACAGTGGCATTGGCACCGATGGTAGCACCTTTTCCGACATTTGTCTTCAAGTAAAAATCACGACGTGTGATAGCGCTTCGAGGATTATTCACATTGGTGAATACCATCGATGGCCCAAGAAATACATCGTCTTCGCAGATTACTCCTGTGTAAATGGAGACGTTGTTTTGAACCTTTACATTGCGACCAAGCATAACGCCTGGCGAGACTACGACGTTTTGTCCCAGATTACAATTCTCACCGATAACGGATCCACTCATGACATGACTGAAGTGCCATATCTTGGTGCCTTTTCCGATCTGCGTGTTCTCGTCTATTACTGCCGTTTCGTGGCTAAAAAAGTCTTTTTCCATGTGTGATAAAGACAAATTTACGAAATGCGTAGCAAATCTAATTAATTGAAATACAGTAAGTTGAAAATAAGGTCAGTCGAACCGATGTGCTGTCCTCTTGAGTTCTTCGGGAGGTAGTGACTTGAAATAAGCATATGTCCGCTCAAGTCCGACTGATCGATTGATTTTCGGTTCCCATCCTAAGATATCACGGGCCCGTGAAATATCAGGTTGACGTTGTTTGGGGTCGTCAGTAGGCAGTGGTTTGAAGATGAGTTTTTGTCGGGCTCCGGTAAGTCGAAGAATCTCTTCGCCGAATTCGCGTATCGTGATCTCGTCAGGATTACCTATGTTGACCGGGTAGTGATAGTCGCTTAATAGTAATCTGTAAATGCCCTCAACCAGATCATCAACATAACAGAAAGAGCGTGTCTGAGACCCATCTCCGAAAACTGTCAGGTCCTCTCCTCGCAATGCCTGACCAATGAAGGCAGGTAATACACGACCGTCGTTGAGTCGCATACGCGGCCCATAAGTATTGAATATCCGAACGATTCTTGTTTCAAGACCATGAATGTTGTGATAGGCCATGGTAATGGCTTCCTGGAATCTTTTAGCTTCATCATAAACTCCTCGCGGCCCGATGGGATTAACGTTGCCCCAGTAGTCTTCGTTTTGAGGGTGAACTGTAGGATCGCCATATACTTCGGATGTTGAAGCTATCAGAATCCGTGCTTTTTTCGCTTTGGCAAGACCGAGCAGGTTATGAACGCCAAGCGAACCTACCTTGAGTGTCTGGATGGGAATCTTGAGATAATCAATCGGACTGGCTGGTGATGCGAAATGAAGTATATGATCCAATTCGCCCGGCACGTGAACGAACTTGCTCACGTCATGATGATAGAATTCGAACTCTTTCAGCTTGAAAAGATGCTCGATGTTACGCAGGTCGCCAGTGATCAGATTATCCATGCCGATGACTTTATGACCTTCGGCAATAAAACGGTCGCAGAGGTGTGAACCCAGAAATCCGGCTGCACCGGTGATGAGAACGGTCTTCATGGTCGGCCTATGCTGTGATATATAAAACCTTTGTCCTTCATCCGTTGAAGATCATACAGATTCCTTCCATCGAAAATGACAGGATGGTTCATGGAAGACTTAAGTCTGTCGAATTCAGGGGTGCGGAATACCGACCACTCGGTTGCGATTATAAGGAAGTCGGCACCTGAAGTTGCATCATAGGGATCGTTTGCGTAGTGGATCTTGTCTCCTTTGAGTTTGCGGACATTGTTCATCGCTTCCGGATCGTATGCCGATACTGAAACGCCTTCCGAAAGGAGAGCATCGATCATGTACAATGCAGGTGCTTCGCGTATGTCATCGGTGTCAGGCTTGAAAGCGAGTCCCCAAATCGCGGCTTTTTTTCCTTTAAGTCCACCACCATACTCATGTCGTATCTTGTCGATGAGAATGAGTTTTTGTTTCTCATTCACAGACATGACTGCATCAAGAATGCGGAAGTCGTATCCGGCATCATCAGCGACTTTTGCAAGCGCCTGAACATCTTTTGGAAAACAACTGCCGCCATAGCCTATTCCTGCGAAAAGGAATCTTTTTCCGATACGGTCATCAGATCCTATGCCAATCCTTACCTGGTCCACATTGGCACCGATTTTTTCACAAAGATTTCCGATCTCATTCATGAAGGTGATTTTCATTGCGAGAAAGGCGTTTGCGGCGTACTTGGTGAGTTCGGACGAACGTTCATCCATGAAGAAGACCGGATTTCCCTGTCGTACGAAGGGAGCATATAGTTCTGCCATGATTGAACGGGCTTTTTCTGATGAAGTGCCGATCACTACGCGATCAGGTTTCATGAAATCGTCAACAGCGAATCCTTCGCGCAGGAATTCGGGGTTGGAAACGACATCGAATTCCGTTTTACAGTTTTTCAGGATGGTGGCTCTTACCTTGTCAGCAGTTCCTACAGGTACAGTGCTTTTATTCACTACTACTTTGTAGGATGTGATCAATGATCCCAGTTGATCGGCGACATGAAGAATGTATTTCAGATCTGCAGATCCGTCTTCTCCGGGAGGAGTGGGTAAAGCAAGAAAAATAATATCTGCTTCGGATATTCCCTCTGCGAGATCGGTCGTAAAGCGCAGTCTGCCTTGTTTTATGTTCCTTTCAAATAGTACATCTAAATGAGGTTCGTAGATCGGAATCTCGCCTCGTTGCATACGCTCTACTTTTTCCTTGTCGATGTCCACGCAAATCACATGATTTCCTGTTTCTGCAAAACAGGTTCCCGTAACAAGACCGACATATCCGGTTCCGACTACTGCTATTTTCATGATATCAGTTCCGGTTTAGGAATTCAAGGACGTGATCAGAAATATATTTCAATGTTTCATCATCCATTTCGGTGTGTATAGGCAAGGCGATGACATTAGCACAGAGTTTTTCCGTGACTGGAAAAGATCCGGGTGCATAGCGTTCATCGGCATAGGCTTTTTGCAGATGAAGCGGAACAGGGTAGTAGATCATCGAGGGAATATCCTTTGACGAGAGATATTCCCTCATGGCATTTCGGTCTATGCCATTCAAAACCAATGTGTATTGATGGAAGACATGGTCGGAGTAGGTGGCTCGATATGGGGTTGTCACCTTCGGATTCCCTGCAAGTGCTTTGTCATAATGATCGGCTACTGACCGCCGTGCCTCAGCATATGTATCAAGGTGCCGAAGTTTGATGCGAAGTATGGCAGCTTGTATGCTGTCAAGACGCGAATTGACTCCGATCTCGTCGTGATAATATTGCACTGATTGACCATGATTCGCAATCATCCGTATCTTCTTTCCCAACTCATCGTGATTTGTATAAATCGCTCCACCGTCGCCGTAGCAACCAAGGTTCTTGGAGGGGAAGAATGAAGTGCATCCTGCGGTACCGATCGTGCCGGCTTTCTTTGAAGTTCCATCAGAGAAACGGTAATCAGCGCCAATTGCCTGTGCAGTATCCTCGATTACGTATAATCCATGTTTGGTTGCAAGCGCCATGAGCTCTTCCATACGGGCACATTGTCCGAACAGATGAACAGGAACAATTGCCTTTGTTTTAGGAGTAATGGCGCGCTCCACGGCTTCAACGTCAATGGTGAATGTGTCAGGATATACATCTACAAGCACTGGTTTGAGCTTCAATAGGCCTATCACTTCTGCCGTAGCGACATAGGTGAAATCGGCAGTGATCACCTCATCTCCCGGTTCCAGCCCTAAGGCCATCATTACGATCTGCAGTGCATCGGTTCCGTTGGCACAAGGTATTACATGCTTTACTCCGAGATACTGCTCAAGTTCTGCTTGAAAAGACTTGACTTCAGGTCCGTTGATATAGGCCGATGAGCGAATGACATCCAGCACAGCCTTGTCTATTTCTGTCTGGATTTTTTGGTACTGGCCGATCAAATCGACCATTTGGATCCTTTTCATAATAAGATTGAAGGACTGCGAATATAGCGAATTACTTGGAGCTGTTTATTTAATTGAAAATCAACGGGAAAGAAAGCGATTAATTATCATTTTCGTTGCCTCTTACAACTGCCCTGTCCGGATGTGTACTTGACAGGAAAGGTTATCTTTGCCCTCCGAATTTCATTCGAAAAATGGCTAAATCCAAATTCACTAAAGAACATTATCTCAACTGGTATGAGCAAATGCTTTTGATGCGCCGCTTTGAGGAGCGAGCCGGTCAGTTGTACGGTATGCAGAAAATAAAAGGCTTTTGTCACCTCTACATCGGACAGGAAGCTATCGTAGCTGGTGCCATGTCGGTCATCAGGCCAACCGACAACATGATCACGGCCTACAGAGATCATGCACATGCTTTGGGAAAGGGTACTTCTGCCAGAGCTGTTATGGCGGAGCTCTACGGGAAATCCACTGGATGTTCAAAAGGCAAGGGCGGATCGATGCACATGTTCGATGCCGCCAACCGTTTTTTCGGCGGTCATGGAATAGTAGGCGGACAAATTCCCCTGGGAGCAGGTATCGCTTTTGCTGAGCAATACCGGAGTAGCGATTCGGTGACCCTGTGTTATATGGGTGACGGAGCAGTTCGTCAAGGGGCGCTCCACGAGACGTTCAATATCGCCATGACATGGAAGTTGCCTGTCGTTTTCATCATCGAGAACAATAATTACGCGATGGGTACTTCGGTGGAAAGGACCAGTAATGTAACCCAACTTTACAAATTGGGTTCTGCCTATGATATGCCCAGTGAACCGGTGGACGGCATGTCGGTTGAAACGGTACATGATGCTATGGAGAGAGCGGTGAATCATGCTCGTGAAGGCAAGGGACCTTACCTTCTTGAAATGAATACCTATCGGTACAAGGGGCATTCCATGAGTGATCCGGCTAAATACCGTACGAAGGAAGAAGTTGAGGCGTACAAGGCGAAAGATCCTATCGAGGTTGTGCTCAAAACAATCATGGACAAGAAATACGCTACTGATCAGGAAATCGAGTCGATTAACAACAAGATCAAGGAGATTGTTGAAGACAGTGTCACATTCTCTGAAGAATCACCCTGGCCTGATCCTTCGGAACTATTTACCGATGTTTACGTCCAGCATGATTACCCATACATTCGTGATTGATTTACAACCATAGTATTCTATAAAAATGGCTGAAATTGTAAGGATGCCCAAGATGAGTGACACCATGACGGAAGGTGTCGTAGCAAAGTGGCATAAGAAGGTCGGTGACTCGATCAAGCCCGGTGATGTAGTAGCCGAAATCGAAACCGATAAAGCTACCATGGAGTTTGAGTCCTACCAAGAAGGAACACTTCTTTACATAGGTATCGAAGAAGGAAAAGGAGCTCCAGTCGATGCGGTGCTTGCAGTAATAGGGAAGGCGGGTGAGGAGTACGCCTCGCTGCTTCAATCTGCGACTACAATGGTCAAGCAAGAACCGTCACCAATCAAACAAAGTCCTCCAACTCCTGCTCCCAAAGCAGAGCCTGTTGTCGTTACGCCTGCTTCAAGTCCGGAACCTGTGATTACCGTTTCTGCGACTGCGGCATCATCGGACTCACGCACCAAAGCATCTCCCTTGGCTAAACGGCTGGCTAATGAACGTGGCATCGATCTCCGTCAGGTCATGGGTAGCGGTGATCATGGTCGAATCGTGAAACGCGATATTGACTGGTTCAAAAAGGGGCAATTCGTAGCAACATTTTCTACGCCTGTTCAAGGCGCTATTACTGCCGAAAGCTATGATGAAGTCACTATTTCACAGATGCGTAAAACAATCGCTCGTCGTTTGAGCGAGAGCATGTTCACGGCCCCGCATTTTTACCTTACTGTTTCGATTGATATGGATGCGGTGATTGCTGCTCGTGAGAGTATCAATGCAGTCACTGGCTCCAAGGTTTCATTTAATGATTTTGTGATCAAGGCGGCAGCTGCAGCATTACGGCAGCACCCTAAGGTCAATTCCAGTTGGCTTGGGGATAAGATACGTACTAATCATCACGTGAATATTGGCGTTGCGGTTGCAGTTGAAGAGGGATTATTGGTGCCCGTCGTACGATTCGCAGACTCCAAGACCCTGCGCCAGATCAATTCCGAGGTGAAGTCTTTTGCTTCAAAAGCTAAAGAAAAAAAGTTGCAGCCCTCCGACTGGGAAGGCAACACATTCACTATCTCTAATCTTGGCATGTTCGGAATCGAAGAATTCACGGCCATCATCAATCCGCCTGATGCTTGCATACTTGCAGTAGGCGGGATCATCAGTCAGCCTGTTGTTAAAAATGGCGCCGTCGTGCCGGGTAATGTCATGAAGGTCACTCTGAGTTGTGACCATAGGGTTGTTGATGGAGCCACAGGATCCGAATTCCTTCGCACTTTCAAAGGTCTTCTTGAAAATCCTGTAGTTCTCCTGGGCGAGGCGTCCATCTGATCATTGTGATACTTTCCAATAAAAAGAAAGCCGCTTCGATTAGAGCGGCTTTCTTTTTGGAATTCAAGACATGCGATTATTGTATCACGAATCTCAGAGATCTTTGGATGCCGTCTGTAGCGACGACCTTGATGGAATAGATGCCGTTCGAAAGCCCGTCCAATTTGAGCTGGTATTTGTTCCCCGATGAATCTAACGGCAATAAGCCCTTCGAAACGGTTGATCCGTTCATGTTAAACACCTCAAAGCTAAGGTCGCCCGGCAAATTACCCGGTATCCAGATTGTGAAATACCCTGAATTCGGATTTGGGAACAATCTCATTCCATCGGCATAATTGATACCGCGGATACTTACCGTTCCTGATAAAGCGATCGTGTCTGAGTTACTGCATCCGTTCTGGTCCACTACGGTCACGGAATAGGACCCGTAAAGATTGGCTACGATTGTTTGCGTTGTTTCTCCGGTATTCCAAGAGTAGGATGCAAATCCTGCTCCTGCATCCAGTTGATATGGGAGAATCAAGGAGGTGTCTGCCCCAATGTTTACCGTCGGTAATTGAAGTAGTGTTGCTGTGATAGGTTGCCTGGATTGTCCGACGCAAAAGGTTCCTGCTTGCAGGTATAGAGTGGTTGTCTGCGTCAGATTTGTGATGGTGTAGGAATTTCCTACGAACAACAATACGCCACCGACAGGAGCATCATACCAAAGCACGGGAAGCGAAGCGGAAGCACTTAGAATGACAGGCCCCGTACCGCATCTCGCGGCATCGGTTGCTGATGGCAATGCCGGTTCGGCAGGCAGGAAAACGGTATCTGAATAATTGTCGTTCGTAGGATCTGCCTCAGCATTATAAAGCACTGTGACATTGATGATCACATTTCCTCCAGATGATGTGTTTATGTTTCCTAAACTTACAATTACAGAATCGCCCGGGTTCAAAGGGCCCGGTACCGATCCCGTAAGTGTTCCCGTGGCTCCACCACCGATTGAAACACTGATTGGAATATTAGTAGCGATATTCGGTCCATTATTGTTCAATTGTATGGTAAGTGGTGTGGAGCCACTTGCACAAAGACCGTTTATCGGTGAGACCAGGTTTCCTACAAAGAGATCGGTTGCCAGTACCAGCTGCAGACAAGCGTCGTCAGTAGCGGTGCAACCGAAACCGTTTGTCACTATTACCATATAACAGCCTGAGTCGGTAACTTGTATCGACTGTGTCGTGGCTCCTGTGTTCCATTGATAAGAAGTGAAACCGGCACCTGCATCAAATGTCGCTGTGTCACCTTGAATGATGCTCAGATTCGGCCCCAGCTGTATGATCGGTAGCGGAAAGATGACTGCTGTTACGGGGGTGCGTGGACTCTCGCAACCGCTTACCGTGGTGGAAACGTAAAAAGTTGATGTGGAGGATAGAGGACCAGTAGTGAAGTTAGGGCCTGTTGCGAGGATATTTCCTGCTATCGCAGTGTTGAACCAGTCAATGGATCCCGAGCCGGATGCTGATAAGCTTGATACTGAACCAAGACAAACACTGTCCGCAGATGCTGTTGGCGCTCCTGGGATTGCTATGATATTCACGAAGGTGCTCAGTGTATCATTTGAACGGTTGTCATCTCTTGTCGCTGTAACCGTCAACTGAATGGGAATGGGGCCGCCTGCAGATGTGTTCAATGCTCCCGTCACGGAAATGGTATCAGAAGAGCCTGCTGCAAGTGTGTCGTTGTATGTTCCGCTAATGGGGGTAGCAAGCAAAGGCGTTGAAATCGACCAACTGAAACCGGTCTCTGGTGCAGCACCGGTGTTTGAAATCACGAAGATGATATCTGTAGCATCATTTCCACAATCACCACTCGATGGGCTGAGGAATGCAGTTGAAGCGATGTCATGAATGGTCCCGATGAATTCTACAGCCCCAATATCGGGAGCGGTTGAACTTCGGGATGTGCCGTCTATGTCGTCAGCGATGTTCGGTATAGCGATTCCTGCATTATCGATTGCGACGGAAGTAGGGTAAAGAGAAGATGCCGATGCGAAATAAGGATCGGCGCTTACGGAGTTCGTATCAGAAGTATTCGCAGACTTCCATGAAGACAGGTCTGTAATGGATACGCCATCGCGGATGCCAAGGACGGAACCTGTAGTGAACAAGTCGTTATAGTTCATACTTGCAATTCCGACAGTGCCGACATTTATGGTTACTATGGATTGCCCGCCTGCTGAGTGTTTGAAGATATTATTGCGAATGAAGTTTCCAGTGCCTGCGCCACTGAATCGGGCAGCAGAACCTACAGCAGTACCATTCACATTAACGCTATTATAAGCGAGCAGTTGGTATTCTCCATTATCCATTCGAACGCCGATGGAATCGGTGCATTGAATGAAATTATTGGAAATCACACCGGGCGTACCATTGAATCCGGAGCAATCGATGAGATTGATTCCGATGTCTATGTTGCCTGAAATCCTGTTTTTGGATACACGCTGATTACGCTGAGAGCGGTCTAG
>JBJSZR010000609.1:0-5027 GCA_046090385.1 Bacteroidota bacterium | reverse complement strand
CTTTCTTTTGGTTCCGCCGCGACCTTCGCCTCGACGACAATGCAGGTCTTTTTCATGCACTGAAATCAGGACTGCCTGTTCAGCCTATATTCATTTTCGACACCGATATCCTCGAAAAACTGGAAGATCGTGACGATAGGCGAGTGACCTTCCTCCACCGCCATTTGCATCAGCTTGACAGCGAACTGCAGAAACTCGGCTCCACACTCATGGTGTTTCACGGTCGTCCATTGGATGTATGGAAAAAAATAATGAAGGAGCACAAAGTGACATGTGTCCATACCAACCACGACTACGAACCCTACGCGATCAAACGTGATCAGGAAATTGAAGCCCTGCTGGGATCGAAGGGGATTCCCTTCAAGACATATAAAGACCAAGTCATTTTTGAAAAATCAGAAGTCGTCAAAGACGATGGATCACCCTACACGGTTTACACCCCGTATATGAGAAAATGGCGGGCGCGTTTGCAGGCTAGCGACATGTCATCCTTTGATTGCAAAAAGCACCGGACCGCCTTTCATAAAACCGAGCCCTTCACCATTCCCTCGCTGACCAAACTGGGTTTCAAGGAAGCTGATCTCGATGAACCCTCAACGCGCGTAGCAGACAAGCTGATAAAGGAGTATGGCGATACACGCGATTTCCCGGGGATTGCAGGCACTACCAGGCTCGGGGTTCATTTGCGATTCGGCACCATCAGTGTGCGCCAATTGGCCAATAGGACCTTTGGCCTGAGTGAAAAATATTTCAATGAATTGATCTGGCGCGAATTCTATCAAATGATCCTGTGGCATTTTCCGCATGTCACACAACGTTCTTTCAAACCTCAATACGACGTACTCCCATGGAGAAATGATGAAAAGGAATTCGAGCGCTGGTGTAAAGGAGAAACCGGATACCCGATCGTGGATGCAGGAATGCGTGAATTGGCTGAGACAGGATACATGCATAACAGGGTTAGAATGATAACAGCCCAGTTCCTGACGAAATTCCTGTTGGTAGATTGGCGCTGGGGAGAACACTGGTTCGCACGTAAACTGCTTGACTTCGACTTGGCGAGCAACAACGGTGGCTGGCAATGGAGCGCAGGAACCGGAGTGGATGCCGCGCCCTATTTCAGGATTTTCAATATGGACGAACAAACGAAGAAGTTCGACAAGGATTTCACTTACATAAAAAAGTGGGTGCCGGAATTCCAGGAGCTTGACTACCCGCGCCCGATGGTGGACTACAAGTTTGCCCGACAGCGTTGTCTTGATTTCTATAAAAAAGCGCTAGGCTCCTAAACTCAGTTTTTTACCTTTTCAAGGTCCTCAGGTGTGTCGATAGCTAAACTCTCAAAAGCAGTGACGGCCGCGTGTATGGTGTAGCCGTTCTCAATCCAGCGCAATTGCTCCAGAGATTCCGTCACCTCCAGATTGGTTTTACCCAACGAAGCCAGTTCAAGCAAGGTTTCGGCACGATAGCCGTAGATGCCGATATGCTTGTAATACACGGAATGCTTCAACCATTCTTGCTCCGGAAAATTACGGTTGTAAGGTATCGGTGATCGACTGAAATAAATGGCCTCCTTACGGCTGTTCATCACCACTTTGACACTATTATGATTGAAAAGCTCGTCAGGCGACTGTATCCGCTTCACCAACGTTGCAATCCGGACATCGGAGAGCTCGAAACAACTACACAATAAATCGATCTGTTCGGGATGAATGTAAGGCTCATCGCCTTGGATGTTCACAACCGCATCCCATTTGCCTTTTTCACGCTGGATGATTTCGGCACAACGATCGGTACCGCTAAGATGTCTTGGCGAAGTCATCATCACATCACCGTTGAACTCCTCAACGTGTTTCCTGATCCGTTCGTCGTCTGTTGCAATGATCACACGGGCTAATTTCTTGCTCTTCAGGCACTGCTCATATACCCGCTGGATCATTGAGACCCCGTTGATGGAGACCAAGGGTTTCCCAGGGAAACGGGTGGATCCGAAACGAGCGGGGATGATGCCAAGCAGATTCATGTACAGGTCAGGAATTCAGCATCAAAAATAACCACTACTGTCGATAATAGCATGAAATATTTGGTGACGATGATATTGAACCCTCAACTTCATTCAAGAAGCAAAAACTTTGGTACCCTCGGAACAATTACGACAGATATCGATGGAATCGCGTCCACGTAGCAGTTGTTGTCGGAAAGATTTGTATGCCTCACCGAACCAAATCTCCCGGAATGAATGTGTGTTCAAATCGCCCATCACGTGTGACGCATCCTTATCGAAGCAACACGGAACGATTTTACCATCCCACGTCATGACACAGGAGTGCCACATGCGCCAACAATGATTGTCAAGCGTGTTCTTTATCCGCCATTTTCCATCAGCTCCTTGCTGGTAACGTGAGTACCTCGGATCAACCGGCATGAGCGGGTGACCATCGGCATGGTCATACAGCTGAGCGGTTTTGAAAACAACTCGATCGACCCCTATTGAGCGGGCAAGTTCTCGAACCTCGTCCACCTGATGCTCATTGGGCCGTACTACCAAGAACTGGAACACGAGATAAGGCTTTCTACTGGCGGATTTTCGAGCAGCAACGAGATTTCTTGCGCCTAGAAGGACTTTTTCCAACGAACCTCCTACTCGATACTGCTCATAGGTGGATTGGCTGACGCCGTCGATAGAAATGATCAACCGATCAAGCCCTGAATCTATGACAGATCGTGCCGTTTCTTCATTCAGATAATGAGCATTGGTAGAAGTGGCCGTGTACATACCGTACCTTTTTGCTATCCGTACCAGATCGAGGAACTCCGGATGCAAAAAAGGTTCCCCCTGGAAATAAAGGGTCAGATAGGGCACTTTACGATGAACCTGTTTCAACAGATTTTCAAGTAACAGGGGATCAAGCATCCCTGTCGGACGGCTGAAGGAGCGTAATCCGCTCGGGCATTCCGGGCAACGGAGGTTACAAGAAGTGGTCGGCTCGACGGTGATGGCAATGGGCATTCCCGGAGTCACAGGACTGCCTGACCATCGGCTCACCTTGAAACTACCAAGCGTATGGGCAGCATTCATAGCCCGAAGAGGTCCGAAAGCAGTAGAAATCCTGAAAAGGTCGTACCAATCGCCGTTGATCATCATTGGTAAAAATACGAATAGTCGGGCAGGTGAATTTCCCAATTTGATTCATCCGTTACGAAACTATGGTGGAGCATATTCGTACACTAAGACGCGTATATCGATTTCTTTGGTAAAGAATCCGTGTACGGATTAAATTCGCCGCCCCCTCCAAAACCTGCGACGCTGAAATGAGGCTTACGTACCTGTTGCTGTTTTCTCTGCTTGCATCCACGATGCAGTCGATCGCGCAGGACAATTGCACCTCCGCACTTTTCCTTTGCAACGGTCAGGCCATTGTTCGTTCCACTACAGGTGCTACTCCCAGCCCTTTGACCGATCCTGTGCTCCATTGCGGCGATGGTACCATTCAAAACAACGTCTGGTTTCAATTCACAGCACTTTCGACCGGGAGCGTAACCGTTTCAGTGACCAACATAAACAATACGCCTGGCCTGGCAATGGAAATTTATTCCGGCGCCTGCTCTAATCTGGTCACAACCGGCTTATGCACGATCGGAAGCGGTGTTACCGGTGGCTCGATGACTTTGACCTTGCCCGTTATTCAAGGCACCACTTACTATGTGATGGTTGACGGAGAAAGCGGTAACCAGGAATCATTCACCATCACAGCAACCTCCACACAATCACTAACCGGCCTGCCGATACCGGATTTCAATCCTGTACCCTCTGAAGGATGTGCCCCGTTCACAACACTGCTTCAAAACACCACTACGCTTCAAGCCGGTACGAATATCCGATATGAATGGAAAATCGATAACGGCCCATTCATCCCCTCGAGTGGAGCCGATACGAGCATTACTTTCAACCTGGTCGGCATTCACTCTGTCCAATTGCGGGTCTGTAACCAGGAATGTGGTTGTGCCTCCAAAATCAAAGACATCATCGCTCAAGACCTTCTTACCGGAATCAGTTATAATCCTGCTGTCGCGTGTGTAGGCTCTACGATTAATTTCGACGGACTGGCTTCCATTGAACCCGATCCACCATTCACAGATCCGGATGTGACCGCTTGGCAATGGTATTTCGATGATCCTGGGTCTGGCGCTGCAAATACTGCAAGCGGACAATCAGTTTCACATACGTTCGTAGGTCCGCAAACCCTTTTCAATGTAAGGCTGATCGTATTCGGTTTATGCGGACCCGATACGGTAAACCAACTTATCGATCTTGATCCGGTGCCAACCATACAAGTATCGACTCCTGTAACGGTTTGCGAAGGCACCAACCCGACGGTCTCTGTAAGTGTACAAGGCGCATCAGCACCTTATACCTATGCCTGGACCGGTTCCTCCGGTAACATTCAATGCACCTCCTGCTCTAGTACTGTGGTCACAGGCCTTACTCCTACCGGACCGTACCAGTATGTTGTGACAGTCACAGATGCCCAAGGTTGTACCGCCGATACTACTGTGAATGTCCTCGTGAATCCTCAACCAGAGCTGACAATCATTGACACGCTGATCGCATGTCCGGGAACTGACATCACGTTGCTTCCGACCATCACGGCAGGCATAGCTCCGTTCACCTACCTATGGAGTCCCGCTGTCGGAATAAATGATCCGAACATTGAAAACCCGACTGCTAACATCATAGCGGATGCAACCTATTGTGTAACGGCAACAGACTTGGCAGGATGCACTTCCAATCCGGCATGTACTTTTCTTGATGTGCCAGTTCCTCCGACTGTGACTCCCGCTGTCCAGACAGTTTGTGCCAGCGATCCGGATCCGCAAAACACTTTTATTGTAAACGGCACCTCTCCTGGCTCCACGATTTCATGGAGCACATCGCCTGACTTCAACTTGATAACAGCAGCTCCGATCGATTCCAGCTTCATCATTGTAAGCTTCCCGCAAGGAGTTTCAGGAACATACTCTTTTAC
>JBJSZR010000608.1:0-1289 GCA_046090385.1 Bacteroidota bacterium | reverse complement strand
GTCGGGGTGGCAGGATTCGAACCTGCGACCTCATGGTCCCAAACCATGCGCGATAACCGGGCTACGCTACACCCCGAATCATTGGACTTTTACTCATTCCGTCCGTCGAGAATCGGATCGACACAGGTGCCGGATGGCTTTCCTTCACCTTGCTTTTCGCGCGGTGAGGGTGGGATTCGAACCCACGGTACGCTTTAACACGTACGACAGTTTAGCAAACTGCTCCTTTCGGCCTCTCAGGCACCTCACCGGAGGGCTGCAAATATAGCGAAAAATGATAGTTTCCTAAAGTTTTCGTTAAAATCAATGGATTGAGACCATTAAATATCCCTTTTTGACAATCCGAAGAGCTGACTACGGCTGTTCACCTTCAATTTCCGGTAGATATTCTTGATATGCGAACGAACGGTTTCAATGGAGATATGGTTTTTCTCGGCGATCATCTTGTAAGAAAGCCCGTTGATCACATCCATCGTGATGTCTTTCTCCCGCGGTGTCAGCTTCTCCTTGAACAGGTTCGGCTGCCGGAAACTTTCCATCACCTTGCGCGCTGTACTCGGCGTCATATAGCCGCCGCCGTTCGCCACAGTGCGCAAAACATCTTCGAAGTTGATATCGATGCTTTGCTTGTCAATGTATCCCAAAGCTCCTCTCTTCAGCGCCGAGAAGATGGTGTCGCTGTCGTCCATGATGGAGTTGATTACGATTTTCGCATCTGGATATTTTTCGCTGATCGATTCGATATTTTCCAAACCGTTGATGTATGGGAAATTGAGATCCAACAGTACGATGTCAGGATTGAAGTCGCAGAATTTCAGGAATTCCCGCGGGTCAGCGAAGGTGGACTCGCACGAGAAACCTTCGATTTGGGAGATCTTTTCACTCAGTGCTTTGAGGATCTCATGGTTATCCTCTACGATGACTACTTTTTGAATCAGTTCCATGTTTTGAAATTAGATGTTGAAGGTGATGTCGGCGCGGAACCCTTTGGAGTCCCCGCCTGATGTGAATGTCGCTTGGCCGCCATACCTGGCCGCCCGTTTGTTGATGTTCTTGCTTCCTGATCCGCCCGATCCGTACTCGCCCGCATCGCCTCTGGCCATGCCGTCGTCCTGTATGATCACACGAATGGTGTCTTTCGCTTTTTCAATCGTCAATCCGATCTTCCTGGCATCAGAGTGCTTCAGGATGTTTGTGCATAACTCGAAAATGCAAAGCTTGATGTCCCGATAAAGCTCGGCGTTGATGGTACGGTCCGTATCATGTGTCTCTTTCAGTTCTACCTCGTA
>JBJSZR010000607.1:0-1163 GCA_046090385.1 Bacteroidota bacterium | reverse complement strand
AATCATTCATGCCGCCATCGAAAAAGTCAAGGTAACGAGCTACTGGAATCCGTTGGCTACGGCTTATAACAAGATTCCTTTTACCGAACCTGTCAATCCCAACCTCGAAGAATATATCACTCAACGCGCACTCAGCGGGCTTTTCACATTGGTATCACAAGAAGAAACCAAGATCCGTAAAGATCCTGCTGCACGGGTGACGGATCTGTTGAAGAAGGTTTTTGGGAATTGATTTTCAAAATCCAAATTCGGAATTTTTGGGTTTTAGCCAGACCAAATCCGGCTCATTTTTCATACACCCAATAAAGATGACCTCTAAACGTTCTTATACGGTCAAACGATTTTATCTTTGTTAAAGATGCAACTACTGAAGTTCAGCCTGAAGCCACTAGTCCTTTTCAGTTGTATTTCAATTTTTATTTCAGGATGTATCGAGACCGATGTGGAATCAACAGATTATGTCTATGGCAACGAGGTGGAGAGACTCGCAAATCAGTTCAATCTGCCTTCCGATTACCTGAAAGCCCTCATCACGCTTGAATGTTCAGGACGGCGTAATGTGCCTCCTCGGTTTGAAAAGCATGTTTATGCCCAATTGAAAGCGGTAAGAAACGGAACCAGAAAATCCTATGAAGGCATCTATGCGGATGATCTGAAAGATGCGAGTGATGAAGCACTTAAAAATCTTTCCAAATCATGGGGGCCTTTTCAGCTGATGGGCTATAAATGTCTCCACTTGAAGATAAAAATCGACGATGTTCGCGGATCAAACGCACTTTATTGGGGAGTAAAGTGGATAAATGACGAATACGGCCTGTTGCTTCGATCCGGACGATTCGAGGAAGCTTTCCGCAAACACAATACCGGTAGTCCAACCGGCAGAACACACGATCCTGGTTACGTCTCCAAAGGACTGCGTCACATGCAGTACTTCAAAGATCAGTAAACAACCAATACAAGAGTAATTCGATTATCTCCAGATTCTATCTGCACCCGTTTGGATCTATCCGAGCTGAGTTTTTCGTTTTTTCAATTCCTATCAAAGTGCTAAAGCAATTTTAATTTGCAAGCCTTGTTCACATGGGCATCTAGTACTTTGATAATCTGGCTTAACCAGAAACTTTTGACAAGGATTTCCCCATTTATTTTCATTGTGCCTCTTT
>JBJSZR010000606.1:0-16965 GCA_046090385.1 Bacteroidota bacterium | reverse complement strand
CGTTTATCATCTTATCCGTAAAGGCGTCACATATCCACAGCTGCAGAAGCTTAAGGCACTTCCGATTTTCAATAAAGGACGCTTCAAGGGTGGTTTGAGAGTGGATGAACGCAGTCGTAGGGAAAGGCCTTTTCGTGAACTGGCTCAGCGAACGATCGGTACCGCCAGAGATGTGAAGCCTGTCGGTATCGAGGCTGCATTTGACAACGATTTGTCAGGAATAAACGGCAAACGACTGATGCAGAAAATCGCCGGAAATACTTGGAAACCGGTAACGGATAACGATGACATTGAGCCGAAAGACGGTAATGATATCTATACCACCATCGATTTAAACATCCAGGATGTCGCTGAGGCTTCACTGAAACAGCACCTGATTGCTCATAATGCAGATCATGGTTGTGCTGTCTTGATGGAAGTAAAAACCGGTGAAATCAAGGCTATCGCCAACCTTTCAAGAGATTCGCTTGGGAACTATCGGGAGGATTTCAATTACGCTATTGCTGAAGCCTCCGAACCCGGCTCGACCTTCAAGTTGGCTTCATTCTTAGCCGCCATTGATGACGGGTTTGCAGATACCAGTGATGTGATCGCTGTGAATAATGGAGAGGCAATCTATTCCGGAGAGCTTATGAAAGATGCTCACCCGCCTAAATCGCCCAGGATGACTGTCCAGCGGATTTTCGAGACCTCTTCGAACGTCGGAACATCAAAGGTCATCTATAATGCTTACCGGAGTCGCCCGCAGTTGTTCATCGACAAGTTGAAGTCTTTCGGATTGGGTGAGCCTTTGCAATTGCAAATTGAAGGAGAAGGAAAACCGCTTATTAAAAACCAGAATGATAAGACATGGTCGAACATCAGTCTTCCATGGATGTCGATCGGTTACGAGTCGAAACTGACTCCGATGCAGATTCTTGCTTTTTATAACGCTGTGGCCAACGGAGGAACCATGGTTCGTCCGAAGCTTGTTCGTGAAATCCGGTATCAAGGTCAGGTTGTGAAGGATTTTCCGACTGAAATCATTCAGGATTCCATTGCATCTCCTCGAGCCATTGCAAAAGTGCGTGGTATGATGGAGGGTGTGGTGCAAAATGGTTCAGCATCCTGCCTGAACAAGTCTCCATACAAGATCGCAGGTAAAACGGGTACTGCTCAGATCAATAAACCAAAGTTCGGTTACGACAAATCCAATATTTCCTATCAGGCTTCATTTGTCGGTTATTTTCCTGCGGATCAGCCGAAGTACTCTTGCATCGTTGTAGTTTATGCTCCTTCGAACAAGGATTATTATGGTGGCGCTGTCGCTGCTCCGATTTTCAAGGATATCGCTGACAAGGTCTATTCCACGCACTTGGATCTTCATTCTGCACCTATGCAGAAAGATACATCACTCGAAAATCCGTTGCCTTTGGCGAAAGCGGGTTATACCAAGGACGCAGTGAAAGTTCTTCGTGATCTTTCAGTTGACTACTCACTTCCGTCGTCGGAAGCATATTGGACGAGTTCGTCCTCTTCGAAAATACAAATAGCGCTCGCTCCAAGAAACAATCAAAACGGAACTGTTCCCAATGTCCTTGGAATGGGTGCTATGGATGCATTGTACCTCCTTGAAAATTCAGGACTGCAGGTCAAAATGTCGGGTAAAGGGAAAGTGGTGTCACAGTCGATTACTGCAGGCGTGTCTATCGGACGGGGACGCTCAATAGAAATACAGCTAGATTGATGAAGCAGCTGAAGGACATACTTTATAAGACGGGTATTCTCAAAGTGAAGGGATCGACAGAAGTCGTAGTGGAAGATATTGCGTTCGATTCAAGAAAGGTGAGGCCCGGTAGTGTTTTCGTCGCCGTAAGAGGTACTCAGTCGGACGGACATCGCTTCATCGGACAAGTAGTACTTGCAGGAGCTGTCGCAGTCGTTTGTGAGGAGTTGCCAGTCGATACCGCTGAGAACGTAACATATGTCGAGGTTCAGGACTCGGCTGCAGCACTAGGAATAATTGCATCGAATTATTTTGGTAATCCTTCTGAAAAGTTGAAGCTGGTTGGAGTAACGGGCACCAATGGGAAAACGACTACGGCCACGTTGCTTTTTCAACTCTTCCGGAAATTAGGCACCGGCGCAGGTTTGATTTCCACGGTTAGAAATCAGATCAACGACCAGGTGATTCCCAGTACCCATACCACTCCAGATCCGATACAGTTGAATGGGTTGTTGGCGGCTATGGTAGATGAAGACTGTCAATATGCGTTCATGGAAGTCAGTTCACACGCCGTAGTTCAGAAGCGGATATCGGGCGTGACATTCGCCGGAGGAGTGTTCACAAACATAACGCATGATCATCTCGACTACCACAAGACGTTCGAGGAGTACCTGAAAGCCAAGAAGACTTTCTTCGATGGACTGCCTTCAGATGCATTCGCTTTGACGAATACAGATGACCGTAATGGAAGCATCATGCTTCAGAATACAAGAGCCGTGAGACATTCTTACGGAGTCAAGTCAATGGCCGACTACAAATGCAGGCTTATTGAAAATCAGTTCTCAGGATTGCTTTTGAGTATGGACGGGCAGGAAGTGCTGTGTCGATTGGTTGGAAGCTTCAATGCTTATAACCTCACTGCTGTATATGCTACGGCTGTGCTTCTTGGTTTCGAAAAACTGAATGTATTGACCGCGCTCAGCGCATTGGAGCCGGTAGAGGGCCGTTTCGATTATATCATGTCACCTAAAAAAGTCATAGGAGTCGTCGATTACGCCCATACACCTGATGCCTTACAAAATGTATTAACCACATTGCAAGATGTCACTTCAGGCGGACGCATCATAACTGTTGTCGGTTGTGGAGGCGATCGGGATGCGGCGAAGCGTCCGGTCATGGCACGTATAGCGTGTGAAATGAGTGACAAGGTCATCATAACCAGCGATAATCCACGCACCGAGGATCCTGTTTCAATCATTCGTCAAATGGAGTCGGGTGTTGAGGTGCAAAATGCACGAAAGACGCTCTCTATCGTTGACAGAAGGGAAGCCATAAAGACCGCAGTCGCACTTGCGGAGCCGGGCGATATCATTTTGATTGCCGGAAAGGGCCATGAAAAATACCAGGAGGTGAATGGCATTCGCCATCCTTTTGATGATAAAAGGATTTTGGAACAGTTTTTTGAAATACACGTCTGAGCATGCTTTATTACTTATTCAGATACTTAGATCAGGAAGTAGGCCTGCCCGGTGCCGGAGTGTTCCAGTACATTTCATTCCGAGCTGCGATGGCAGTGATCACATCGTTGATCATTTCCTTGCTGATCGGAAAGAAAATCATCCGACTGCTACAACAGATGCAAGTGGGGGAGACCGTGCGGGATCTTGGTTTACAAGGAGAAAAGGAAAAGCAGGGAACTCCCACGATGGGCGGATTGATCATCATCGCCGCCATTCTGATTCCTACACTTTTGTTCGCTCGGCTTCTCAATGTGTATATCATATTGATGATCGTGACAACGATCTGGTTGGGTCTTATCGGATTTCTTGATGATTATATCAAGGTCTTCAAAAAGGACAAGGAAGGACTGGCAGGTCGATTCAAGATAATGGGTCAGATCATACTTGGGCTCGTAGTGGGTGCGACTCTCTATTTCAATCCGAATGTGGTTGTCCGTGAGCATGTTGCTCAGAATAATTTGAAGGCTGCTGCTGATGTAGTGAGTGTCACCGATGATCAGCAAACCGCTTCTTCTTCGGATAGCAAGTCAACGGCCACTACGATTCCCTTTGTAAAAAATCATGAATTCGATTATTCTGATTTGTTGGGGTGGATGGGTGATGGCTATAGGTCATGGGCATGGCTTGTTTTCATTCCTGTTGTCATACTGATAATCACAGCCGTATCGAATGGCGCCAATATCACCGACGGAATCGATGGTTTGGCAACAGGAACTTCGGCTATCATCGGTGCCACATTAGGGATTCTTGCTTATGTATCGGGTAACACTGTATTCGCTGATTATCTGAATATAATGTATATACCCTATACCGGCGAGCTGGTCGTTTTCATGTCGGCTTTCGTAGGTGCCTGCGTAGGTTTCTTATGGTACAACGCATATCCGGCTCAGGTTTTCATGGGCGATACCGGTAGTCTGGCACTTGGTGGCATCATCGCCACATTCGCTATAGCGATCCGGAAGGAATTGTTGATTCCAATCCTTTGCGGGATTTTTTTGGTTGAAAATCTTTCGGTTGTCATGCAGGTGAGCTATTTCAAATACACGAGGAAGAAATATGGTGAGGGCAGAAGGATTTTTAAGATGTCTCCGCTTCATCATCATTATCAGAAATCAGGTTACCATGAAGCCAAGATCGTGTCCAGGTTTTGGATCGTAGGAATCATGCTGGCTATTGTAAGCATCATCACATTGAAGCTCAGGTAGCAATCCATCAAAAACGACATGAACACACATAAAGACATGCTGGTAGTACTCGGAGCCGCGGAGAGCGGGGTGGGAGCTGCTGTGCTTGCGCGGAAAAAGGGTGTATCTGTTTTCGTTTCAGATAATGGGGTTATCAAGCCTGAATATAAACGCCTTTTACAAGCCCATGAAATTGAGTGGGAAGAAGGAGGACATGACGAGGCGAGAATCCTCTCGGCAGCCGAGGTAGTGAAAAGTCCGGGTATTCCTGATAAAGCGGACCTGATTATGCAGTTGCGTAGCAAAAAGGTATCCGTCATTTCAGAAATCGAATTCGCCAGCAGGTATACCGATGCCAAGATCATCGGCATAACCGGTACCAATGGAAAGACCACTACCACACTGCTAACACATCACATTCTAAAGAAAGCAGGATTGGATGTAGGCCTTGCAGGAAATGTGGGAAAGAGTCTGGCCTTGCAGGTAGCCGAAGATAAATTCGACCACTTCGTGGTCGAATTGAGCAGTTTCCAGCTCGACGGTGTCGAATCATTCAAATGCGATATAGCGATACTGACCAATATCACTCCGGATCATCTCGACAGGTACGATTACGAATTGGAAAATTATGTCAAGTCCAAATTCCGGATCACACGCAATCAGGTCGATAGCGATGCCTTCATTTTTTGCTCTGACGACCCCATCACTGCCGAACACCTTTCATTCATAGCAGGGAAGGCACATAGATTTCCATTCTCGATAAAATCGCGCCTTGCAGAAGGTGCCTGGCTGGAAGACCAACAAATCAACATACGAACAACACAAAACCATCAACAACCATTCACTATGATCATCCATGAGCTCGCCCTACAGGGCAAACACAATTTGTACAATTCCATGGCAGCAGCCATTGCCGCACGTGTACTTGACATCCGTAATGATGTCATTCGCGAAAGTCTATCCGATTTCCGGAATGTCGAACATCGTCTCGAAGTGGTGGGCTCTGTACACGGTATCGAGTTCATCAATGATTCAAAGGCTACCAACGTCAATTCCACCTGGTATGCCCTTGAAAGCATGAGCCGTCCTGTCGTACTGATCCTGGGTGGAGTGGATAAAGGCAATGATTATTCTGCTTTGATCGAGTTGGCGCGCGAAAAGGTTAAAGCCATCATCTGCATGGGAACTGATAATAGGAAAGTATTGAAAGCTTTCAAGGACGTGGTGCCCCAGATCATCGAGACACGTTCGGCGGAAGAGGCTGTTCAGGCCTCCTATCGTATTGGTAAAAAAGGCGATGTAGTTCTTCTGTCACCCGCGTGTGCAAGCTTCGACTTGTTCGAGAATTATGAAGATCGCGGCCGTCAGTTCAAAAAGGCAGTAAGAGCTCTTTGATCGAAGAAGCAATAATGGAGACACAGAAGAACTGGCTTGAGAAGTATTTCAAGGGTGACAGGACGATCTGGCTGATCGTTTTCATCCTTTCCATCTTCTCACTGCTTGCGGTTTATAGCAGTACAGGAACCTTGGCTTACAAGGAAATGGGTGGTAATACCGAGCATTACATGCTTAGGCATCTAGTCATCCTTGCCCTCGGTATCGGGCTGATGTATGTAGCGCACCGCATCAAATACACGTTCTACTCTAAGATCTCTTTCCTTGCCATCATTTTGACAGTTCCACTTCTTTTCTTCACACTGATGGTGGGCACCAATTTGAATGAGGCCTCCCGTTGGCTCACGCTACCCGGAACGAGTATAACCTTTCAGACAAGCGATCTCGCAAAACTTGCCCTGGTGATGTATGTTGCGCGTGTCCTTTCCAAAAAACAAGAAGAGGAGATGACATTCAAAAGCGTATTCGTTCCGCTGTTTCTTCCTGTTATGGCGGTATGCGGACTCATTCTTCCTGCCAATTTTTCCACGTCGGCAGTATTATTCACCTCATGTCTGTTCTTGATGCTTATCGGCCGCGTTCCATTGAAGCAATTGGGTAATCTCCTTGGGTTAGGTGTTGTCGGTTTTTTGCTTTATATATCTATAGCATATGCTACAGGTCAGAAGGGACGGATCGTTACGTGGATGAATCGCATCGAATCGTTTGTAGAGCCGTCTACGACCAAGGTGGCAGCTAAGCAGCGTGATGAGACTTATCAAACCGATCAGGCAAAGATTGCCATCGCTACCGGGGGTGTTGTAGGAAAATTTCCTGGGAACAGCACACAGAGGAACTTTCTTCCTCACCCGTATTCCGATTTCATTTATGCGATCATCGTGGAGGAATACGGCTTGATTGGTGGAATACTGATGGTGTTCCTCTATCTGCTGTTATTTTACAGAGTAATACGGTTCATACATCACAGCCCGATGGCATTCGGTACGCTTCTGTCGGTCGGTTGCATTTTCATACTTGTTTTTCAGGCAATGATCAACATGGCGGTAGCAGTAGGTTTGTTCCCGGTTACAGGACAAACCCTGCCCTTGGTGAGTATGGGAGGTACGTCGATATGGTTCACCAGTATAGGAATCGGAATAGTGCTGAGTGTAAGTAGGCAAGTAGAAAAAGAAAAGCGCGAAGGCGGAGATGAACTCGCAAAGGCCTAAGATAAAAGTCGTCATTAGCGGTGGTGGAACCGGTGGGCATATTTTTCCTGCAGTGTCCATTGCACAGACGCTCATGTCCATGAATCCCGACAACGAAATGTTATTCGTGGGCGCAAAGGGTCGAATGGAAATGGAGAAAGTTCCTGCCTCAGGATTTCGCATCATAGGTTTGGATATTGCAGGTCTTCAGCGTCGGTTGTCGCTGTCAAATCTGCTCCTTCCTTTCAAAATATTCAAAAGCATTATCGCAGCACGCAAAATCATCAAGGAGTTCAAGCCTGATGTAGCAGTAGGAGTAGGAGGGTATGCAAGCGGCCCGACTTTATTTGCTGCTTCAGGCGTTAAGGTGCCTTGTCTGATACAAGAACAGAATTCCTTTGCAGGTATTACAAATAGACTGTTGGCTGGACGTGTGAAGGAGATATGTGTGGCCTATGAAGGTATGGACCGCTATTTTCCGAAGGAAAAACTGAAGATGACAGGTAATCCTGTCAGAAAGGATTTGTTGGATTTGTCAGGTAAGCGTGAGCAGGGCCTCGCACTATTCGGTTTGTCACCTTATCGACCGGTGATTCTGGTGATCGGTGGCAGCCTTGGCGCACGCACAATCAATCGCGCTATAGCCGAAGGCATTGACTCTTTCTCAAAAGAAGATGTTCAGGTCCTATGGCAAACGGGCAGGGCAGGTCATGCCGAAGCGACTTCTAAAGCACAGCGATACGAGAACATGAAGGTTCATGAGTTCATTTCAAGAATCGACCTTGCTTACTCTGTGGCAGATATTGTCATTTCGCGTGCAGGCGCTAGCTCAGTATCCGAGCTTGCCATAGTAGGCAAGCCAAGTATTCTGGTTCCATCCCCAAATGTGGCCGAAGACCATCAGACAAAAAATGCAAAGGCTTTGGTGGATAAGAAAGCTGCATGTATGATTGACGACAGTGAAGCATCCGGCCACCTTGTTAGTTCTGCAATTGCGCTTTTGCGGGATGAAGTCTTGAAAGACGAACTTTCCAAGAATATCAGTGCCATGGCATTACCTGATGCAGCCGTTTCAATTGCCGAAGAGGTTTACAAACTCGCACTTTCAAAAGGATGATGACGTTTGGTAACATACGTTCTGTCTATTTCCTCGGCGCAGGAGGAATCGGCATGTCAGCATTAGCTCGTTTCTTCATGGCTCAGGGCAAGCATGTGGGAGGTTATGACAAGACACCGACGTCCTTGACTGATGAGTTGATCGGGGAAGGAATGGATATACATTTCGAAGATGATATCTCAAAGGTCGAATCGATATTCAAGAACAAATCCGAAACGTTGGTCATATTGACTCCTGCAATTCCAAAGGGTCATTCGGAGTGGGAGTTTTTCAAATCGAATGGTTTCGAAATCATGAAACGCTCTCAGGTTTTGGGCCTTATCACTCAGGATAATTACACGGTTGCGGTTGCCGGAACTCATGGTAAAACCACTACATCCAGCCTCATCGCACACATTTTAAGGCATGCGAATATTCCGTGTACCGCATTCCTTGGCGGTATTTCCAAGAATTACGGAACCAACCTCCTGATCGGTGCGGCGCATAACGGGCGCCATATCATGGTTGTCGAGGCTGATGAATACGACCGTTCATTTCTAACACTCTTTCCGGATCTTGCGGTGATCACTTCCATGGATCCTGATCATTTGGATATTTATGGAACCCCAACTGAAATGCAGGAGACCTACAGGTCTTTTGCCTGCCAAGTGAAACCTACCGGATTATTGATTCATCGCGCAGGTCTTGATGTGGGTAAGCCGAATTCGAGGATAACTGATTATTCATTGAGAGGACCGTCGAAGCAGCATGCGACTAATATCCTGGTCAAGGATCACAGGTACATATTCGATTGGACTGACGGAGTCATTACCTACAAAGGACTTACCACCGGACTTCCTGGTGAGCATAATGTGGAAAACGCTGTTGCAGCTGTAACGGTTACGCGTTCGTTGGGACTTTCGGAAGAAGCTATACGCCAAGGATTGTCGAGTTACGCTGGAGTTAAAAGGAGATTCGATTATCAGGTACAATCTCCAGAAGCGGTCTTCATCGATGATTATGCGCATCACCCGGAAGAATTACGCGCTTGTATCCGTTCGGCAAGAGACCTTTATCCTGGCAAAAAGATCACCGGGATATTCCAGCCGCATCTTTTTACCCGTACGCGTGATTTCGCTGATGGATTTGCTGAAAGCTTGTCTATGCTGGATGAACTTCTGCTCATGGAGATTTATCCTGCCCGCGAGTCGCCTATTCCCGGAGTAACATCAGCCATGTTGATTGACAAGATTACCACCCCATTGAAAAAGCTCTGCTCACCCGAACAGGTATTGGATCATATTCGGTCCAATAAGCCCGAGGTACTTTTGACCTTGGGAGCAGGCGATATCGATCAGCTTGTGATGCCTATCCGCACTTTACTTGAAAAAAAATCATGACCATGCTACCATTCAAGGGTTTCGATAGTAAAAAGTCAGGTAAAATCATCCTTTGGTCGATTGTGTTGACTGTTTTCGTGTTGTCAGTCGGTTTTACCGAGTCGCGATTGTCCCACCAACCGGTGATAGGACTGGAAGCAAAGGTGCTAGATACGACCGGTCATTCGTTTTTGACAAAAGACGACCTCATGGATATTGTAACCATCAAGCATGGCGACATCATCTCTAAGCCGATAAGTTCAATTAACATGGCCGTGTTGGAAAAATGCGTCCTGTCAAATCCCTTCGTTGCGGAGGCTAGGGTATTTTCAACCATTGATGGAAAACTCCATGTGGAGGCTTCACAGCGCAATCCCATCGTGCGTGTGATCAATTCACAGAATGAGAGTTTTTACATCGACGACAAAGGCTGGATGATGCCGATGTCGGATAAGTACACGGCAAGAGTTCCTGTAGCGAACGGGAATATCTGCTATAGGGAAGCGGAAAGGTACGTCCGAACATACAGTGAGAAGGAATTAGCGGATTCCTCGAAAACCATTCCGGTGGTTGCGCAGGTTTTCGCCGTGGCGAAGTTCATTCATGATGATCCTTTCTGGTCATCACAGATCGAACAGATGTATGTAAACGGCGATGGTGACATCGAATTGATTCCTAGGGTGGGCGACCACACGGTATTATTCGGTGACGCTACGGAGCTGAGAGAAAAGTTCGCCAAGCTCCATGTGTTTTACACGGAAGGGCTTAATAAGACCGGATGGAATAAATATACTCGAATCAATTTAAAATACCAGGACCAGGTTGTCTGCACCAAGCGCTGATATGAAAAACGATAATTCACCAATCGTAGTAGGACTCGATATCGGAACCACCAAGATCTGCACGATCGTTGGCCGAAAGAACGAGCATGGAAAAATCGATATACTCGGATATGGCAAAGCTGAATCCTTGGGCGTAAGCCGGGGTGTTGTCACCAACATCGGACTTACTATCGACTCTATTAGAAAGTCCTTGCAGGAAGCATCGCAGAAATCAGGCGTTGATATCAAGAAAGTCTTTGTCGGAATCGCCGGTCAGCACATCAAGAGCCGCCAGCACCATGGTATGGTCACCCGGTCGAGTGATGATGAGATCACCGAATCAAGCATAGATGCGATTGTCGCGGATATGTTGAAGCTGGCAATGCCTCCAGGAGAACAGATCATCCATGTAATCCCGCAGGAGTTCGTTGTAGATGACGAATCAGGTATCAAGAATCCCATCGGCATGGCTGGAGTCCGTCTGGAAGCCAACTGCCATATCATCACCGGCCAGGTTACTGCCATCAAGAACATCAATCGTTGTGTGGTACAAACAGGTCTTGATATCGAGGGACTTTTCCTCGAACCGCTTGCTTCATCTGATTCAGTATTGTCCGAGGAGGAGAAAGAGGCAGGCGTTTGCCTTGTGGATATAGGTGGTGGCACGACTGATATTGCCATTTTCCATGATGGAATCATCCGTCATACTGCAGTCATTCCTTTTGGTGGGAATGTGATCACCGATGATATCCGTGAAGGCTGTTTGTTGCTTAAGAATCAGGCGGAGCGACTAAAAGTCAAGTTCGGTTCAGCCCTCGCTTCACCCGAACAGGATAATGAGATAGTGGCGATACCGAGCAACCGTGGACGCGCACCTCGTGAAATCCGTATACGCACGCTTTCTTCCATAATTCAGGCCCGTATGGAAGAGATCATCGATTACGTCCATTATGAGATCATGCATTCCGGTTATGAGAAAAAGCTGATTGACGGCATCGTGGTCACAGGTGGTGGTGCAATGTTGAAACATCTCCCTCAACTTTTCGAGTTCCGAACTGGTCGTGACACACGAATCGGTTATCCGAATGAACATCTTGCAAAAGGAGCCGATGAAGTGAAGAGCCCTATGTACGCTACCGCGGTAGGTCTTGTGATCAAAGGATTCAATAAGGTAGAAAAGGAAGCAGGCGCCAAGGTTCAGGTTGAGCAGGAGGGTGTTAATGTGGAAAGTCGCGGAAAAAAGAAAACAGGAGAACCAGGCACTGAAACCAAGTGGTACGATAACCTTATCGATTTCTTTACACGCGAAGAGGAAGATACCAAGTTGCCCTGATACAAATCAACCAAGAAACCCAATATTAAAGTAAGAACCATGCTATTCGATCTGCAACGCGAGCAAACCTCAATCATCAAAGTCATCGGTGTCGGTGGCGGTGGCAGTAATGCCGTCAATCATATGTACCGCCAAGGCATCAAAGGCGTTGAATTCGTTGTCTGCAACACGGACGACCAGGCCTTGAAGGTCTCTCCGGTGCCTACAAAAATCCAGCTGGGCGCGAGTCTGACGAATGGTCGAGGAGCGGGCTCATTACCGGAAGTTGGACGCAATGCTGCCATTGAAACAATCGATGAACTTAAGAAAGTCCTTCTGGACAATACCCACATGGTATTCATCACTGCAGGAATGGGCGGTGGTACGGGAACAGGCGCTGCTCCAGTCATCGCACAGGCTGCCCGTGAAATGGGCATATTGACGGTCGGAATCGTTACCGTGCCTTTCGAATTCGAAGGCAAGAAACGTCGTTCACAGGCCAATGAAGGCATTGAGTTATTGAAACAGAATGTGGACTCCATTCTCATCATCCGCAACGAGCGTCTGCGTGAGATGTTCGGTAACCTGAAGCTTTCCGAAGCTTTCTCACATGCGGATAACGTACTGACTATTGCTGCCAAGGGAATCGCCGAAATCATCACCGAGACAGGATATATCAACGTGGATTTTGAAGATGTAAAGACTGCGGTGAAAGACAGCGGACGTGCAATCATGGGTTCAGCGACTGCAGCAGGTGAGAATCGTGCAGTTCGCGCCATCGAGCAGGCCTTGGCTTCTCCACTCCTTAATGATAATAATATCACAGGTGCGCGCTATATCCTCATGAATATTTCGTCAGGCTCCAAGGAAGTCACCATGGATGAAATCGGAGAAATAACGGATTACCTACAGGAACAGGCCGGTCTCACAGCCGATATAATTTGGGGCAACTGCGTGGATGAGACACTCGATGAGCGTTTGAGTGTTACAATCATCGCTACCGGCTTCAAAACTCGCGCCGAGCAAGGCCAGGAAGCTTCCGAACGGGAGAGGTTGAGTCCTAAAGTACATGTGCTTGACAATGATACACAGCCTGCTTCACCTGCGGTTGTTAACGAGCCGGTAGCTGTTGTGGAAGAGCCAGTGCCGAACGATGAGCCTGTATTGATCACGCCGGTAAGTAAAACAGAAGAAGCCAAGTCAGTAGCCGAACAGCAGTTCACTTTCGAGTTTGCTGTAAATACTCCGACTGAGGAAAAACAGGAATCCCCTGTGGAGATGGAGTGGGATAATGAAATACAGCATTCTGAATCCGAGTCAGGTGCAACCGATGAGGACGAGTATTTCCGGAAGTCGCGTGAAAGGTTGGCAAGACTCAAAGCACTGAATTATCAGCTGGGTTCGGGAAATCTAAGCGATCTGGAACGTGAGCCTGCTTATAAACGGAAGAATGTGAAACTTGATCCGCTTCCACACTCCAGCGATTCGAACATTTCACGATATACGCTAACGACGGAAGATGAAAAAAAGCCTCAAATCCGTTCGAATAATTCATTCCTCCACGACAACGTCGACTAAAGTATTTTTACTGCCTGTGAAGCTCTCATTCTCCGCTTCCCCAACGACCTGATTGCTATCGCAATGGCAGACCGTCTCATCTGATGAGCGATGCCCTCCCAAAAGGAGGGCTTTTTCTTTTGTTGATTACTTTTGTCCCATAAAATCATTAACCATGTCACTCGAAGAACGTATCAATGCCGACTTGAAGGCGGCAATGTTGGCAAAAGATGAGGCCTCGGTCCGCGGACTAAGGGCGATCAAGCAGGCGGTATTGCTCGCCAAAACCTCAGGCGGTGGATCTATCACACCAGAAGAGGAATTGAAGATGCTTCAGAAGCTTGTGAAGCAGCGAAAGGAGTCAGTCGAAATATATCAGCAGCAAGGCAGGCAGGATCTCGCCGATCCTGAGTTGCAGGAAATCGGTGTCATAGAAAGGTATCTGCCTGCATTGATGACCGAAGAAGAAATTGTTATGGCGGTAAAAGCGGTCATCGTACAGGTGGGTGCATCATCCATTCAGGAGCTGGGCAAAGTGATGGGTGTTGTTACCAAACAACTTGCGGGTAAAGCTGATAATAAACTGGTTTCACAGATTGTAAAACAGCAATTGGGAGGGTAAATAAGCTTTTTAGCTGTATCACTTGCAGAATTGCAGCCGATTGCTACCTTTGGAGTACCCCGCGTTCCATTCAGTAATCACCACTTTTTAGTCAGCAGGCGGGACATGGCTAAAAAGTGATTTAATACCTAATTACCACATGCAAACCGGAACTGTAAAGTTCTTCAATGAGTCCAAAGGTTTTGGATTCATTGTATCCGACGAGACGAAAAAAGATGTGTTCGTTCACCACAGCGGCCTCATCGAGAAAGTCCGTGAAAACGACAGAGTAGAATTCGAAGTGACGGAAGGCCGTAAAGGTCCCAACGCCGTCAGCGTTAAGCGTATCCAGTAATACGATTCTACCAGGCATTGTAGGGGAGCCCATCGGGCTCCCCTTTTTTTTGTCCTCGTTGAACCCCATACCTTTGTTTTTCCCTATTTTTAACCATTATGCCTGCGTTGTTTCAGCGTGAATTCGTTGCAGCAGTCGATATCGGCGGCACGAACACCGTGTTTTCAATAATCGACCGCGATGGAGCCATCATTTCCAGGGGTTCATTACCCACCCGGTCGGAGCCTTCTGCCGAAAAATATATTCATAGCGTAGCCGAAGCCATCCGCTCCAAGCTGGACGGAATTGTGATTACTGCAGTCGGAATAGGTGCTCCTAATGGTAATTATTTCAAAGGGACTATCGAATTCGCTCCCAATCTGCCTTGGCGTGGAATCATAGACCTTTCGGGGCAATTCCATCGACTTCTCGGAGTTCCGGCATTCGTAACAAACGATGCCAATGCCGCAGCATTGGGTGAAAAATATTATGGTGCGGCAAAGGGTATGAACGATTTCATTTTTGTTACGCTCGGCACAGGATTGGGTAGCGGTTTTGTCGTCAACGGACAATTGGTGCATGGTCATGATGGATTCGCAGGCGAGCTAGGTCATACGATTGCCATTCAGCATGGTCGTGCTTGTGGCTGCGGCCGCAAAGGTTGTTTGGAGCAATACTGCAGCGCCACCGGTCTGGTGAAAACCTATCTTGAGATTCTTAGGAATTCTGGATTTGGAGAACACCGATTGTCATCCTTATCCGAAATCACTTCTAAAGATGTTTTTGATAAAGCCATGGCAGGAGACGAAGCCGCATTTTATGCTTTCAATTATACAGGCGAGATTTTAGGATTTGCTCTTGCAAACAGCGTAGCTTATACAAGCCCTGAGGCGATTTTCCTGTTCGGCGGCCTAGTACAGGCAGGTGAGCTCCTCTTCGCGCCCACTCGATTGAGTTTTGAAAAAAATCTCCTAGAACTATATAAAGACAAAGTCACTTTATTGCCCTCCGGACTTCCTGAAAACGATGCCGCACTCTTAGGAGCCGCATCTCATGCCTGGAATGAAATCATAAAATATAGCACAGTCAAATGAAAAGATTATTCATCTTCTGCCTTATCATCTTTTTCAATTCTTCCGTTAATTCACAAGGACTGGACTCCAGATTCGCTTTGATTCCCTGGCCTGAAAGTGTTTCAGAAATGCCGGGTGATTTCCTGCTAAACAGTGCTGTGACCGTATTTGTCGTCAGTGATACATTGCGTTCCGATGTTGCATTACTGAATCAGTTCCTTGGTGATCAATACGACATACGGCTTCAGGTGAAAAACGGGAAGAGAGCATTCGACGGCGCCATTTTTCTTTCTGACCAAGGCTCACAGGATCTGCCTGTGGGATCTTACCAGCTGAAGGTTGCCCCGAATCAGATAGAAATCATCGGAACGGGCAGTGAGGGTGTCTTCTATGGGTTGCAGACATTAATGCAATTGATTCCAGCAGGAAGGTCCGATACTTACAAAATACCTTGTGTAAACATCACAGATAAGCCACGATTCTCCTATCGTGGTATGCACCTCGATGTAAGCAGGCATTTCTTTCCTGTAGGATTCGTTCGTCGCTACATCGACATCCTCTCCAAATACAAGATGAATTATTTTCATTGGCATTTGACCGATGATCAAGGTTGGAGAATTGAAATCAAAAGTCATCCCGAGTTGCAAAAGATCAGTGCATGGCGCAATGGTACCAGAATCGGTCACTACAGTTCGCTTCCAGAGAAATACGACACTGTCCGTTATGGTGGCTATTATACCCAGGATGAGATCAGACAAGTGGTTCGCTATGCGGCACAGCGACATGTCACTGTCGTGCCTGAAATTGAAATGCCCGGACATGCTCTCGCTGCATTGGCTGCAAATCCTCAGCTATCTTGTACAGGTGGACCTTTTCAAACTGCTCGAACGTGGGGTGTTTTCCCTGATGTCTATTGTACCAGAGAGGAGACGTTCACCTTCATGAACGATGTGTTGAAAGAAGTTTGCTCGCTGTTTCCTGGTCCTTACGTACACATTGGAGGTGATGAATGTCCTAAAGAGCGGTGGAAAGCATGTGCGAATTGTCAGGCAGTCATCAAGCGCGAGAAACTGAAAGATGAACACGAACTTCAGAGCTGGTTCGTCCGCCGTATCGGAAAAATATTAGAAGCTAACGGGAAGAAAATGATCGGCTGGGATGAGATTCTTGAAGGAGGGTTGGCCCCCGATGCTACCGTCATGTCATGGCGTGGTTATCAGGGTGGCATAGATGCCGCCCGTCAAGCGCATGATGTCATCATGACTCCGACTTCGTACTGTTATTTCGATTATTATCAGTCGAGAAATCCGGGTGAGCCGTTGGCTATCGGAGGGTATCTGCCGATTGAAAAAGTATATTCATTCGAACCTGTTCCGGCCGAATTGTCAAAAGATGAAGCGAAACACATTCTTGGAGCACAAGGGAATCTTTGGACGGAATACATCCTCAACTTGTCCATGGCAGAAGTCGCCGTGCTTCCCCGCATGTGCGCACTCGCAGAGGTAGTCTGGTCTCCCAGACAGCAACGCGACTATGATCGCTTCATGACCCGGTTGTATTCGCATTTGAAGATGTTGCAGTTCCAGGGACTCAGCTATTCCAAAGCTGTTTATGATGTCGTCATGACTGTCAAGCCAGATAACGGCAAAGGACTTTCTATCGCTTTAAGCACTCCTTACAAGAACGGATTGATTCGATACAGTCTTAGCGAAGAATTGCCAAACGGGAATTCTCCAGTCTATACGGAGCCATTCAAAATCGATCAGTCATTAGCCATCCGTACCAAGGTTTTCGATGGCAC
>JBJSZR010000605.1:0-3355 GCA_046090385.1 Bacteroidota bacterium | reverse complement strand
GTATCTCTACACCTTTTCACGCTACCCGGAAGAAGCAAAAATTGCTTTCAGCGCACACGCACAACACCTGCTGATCGCAGTAGAAGGACATGGCGGTGATTTCATGTTTCATTTTCGTTCGCTCAGTTCGTTATATGGCGGTGGACTGCTGGTGCCGTTTATCATAGTAGGAGGTTTCGTATGGTTGATTTTAAAAACGAAAAATAAAAAATACCGGTGGGGTTTGTTGACCGCAGTAATAAGTGTTTACACCGTTTACACGATTGCCGCTACCAAGATGGCCTCATTCGGAACCGTGGTTGCTCCTTTGTTTTACCTGGGACTCGGAGCGCTTGCCGATTCCGCATTATCAACACTTGAACTCAAGATAAAAAGACCGTACATCTTGACTGCCACTTCCTGCATCCTGTTGATGGGAACATGTGTTTTGTTATGGAAGCCCGAGAAGGTGGAGCGTTATCATTCATTCAAGCACCCGGAAGACAATTTCCAACGCGAAAAAGACCTCCGTCAAATGGCTTTCATCGAGCGACTGAAAAAAATAACCGGCAACTCGACAGTTGCGCTTTTCAACTCCGATATTCGTCTTGAAGGTCACATCGCCTGTATGTTTTATGCCGACTGTGTAGCCTACGGATCAATTCCATCTGAAAAAGAATTGAAACAGGCGAAAGACCTCTATGGTGCGGTAATCGTTTTGGACGATGGGAGACTGCCCGATCGTATCAGGCAGGACCAAGAATTGCTCTTGATAAAACAGGACTGAAAGGGTCAGTCCGACAACCGAAAATAAATTCCTCCTCTGAAACCGAATTGGTTGACATACGTCATCTTGTTGACGGTATAAGCGGATTCTCCGTCCTCGTTTTCAAACGCTGTGGATTCATTCATAGTGGTAAGAAGCTTGGTGCTTAACCTGAGTCCCACCCTGTCAGTGAATGCGACTTTGATACCGACGCCGATGTTCAGTGCGAATCGGTTCTCCGTATTGCGTGGCGATTCTTGTGGATCAAGATGTACGAGTCCTAGTCCTATATCAAGAAACGGCATAGCAGGAGCGTCAAGATCGAATTCATAACAACCGTTCAGTGAAATCCATGTTGAGCGCATGACCAGGTCGCTTAGTGTGTCGTTCCTGTTTATCTCCAGTGAGGCTTCACGTGTCATCACCTGTAGCTCCGCCGACAGGGCGTCCATATTTGTTCCAAAAGACAAGATCCCTCCATAAAACATTCCACTCGGGATGTTGACGCTTCCCTGAACAGTGGGAAATTTCTCATCGAAGAAATATCCGAGCATGGGGGACACATCAATCCTCCTGGCAAAAGTGGAGGAAACCATTAACAGGAATATCAGAACGAGAAGTAGGGGTCTTTTCATATTCATAGTGTTCGTTTGCAAAGTAAGCAAGATAAGGCTTCGCAAAAAAGAAAGCCACCCAAATCGGATGGCTTTCTTGCTATATATGGAACTTCGTTATGGCTGTATGGTCTGAACGAAATTCAAGTTATTTTGCTCAAGAGTTGGTGAATCAAACGTATCAACGAATCCGTCGCCATTCAAATCGGATACGAGATATCCTGAGGCGAAACTAAGGTTGTCATTTTCAAAAATTGGTGAGTCAAAGGTATCGATGAATGCATCCTGATTCAGGTCGCCCATGTAAATAGCCCAAACGCCTGTATCTACTTGTACCATGTTTCCACCAAAAGCCTTGGTGTCGGAATCGGAGAAATCATAGACGGTGTTAGCGGCCATCAGTACGGGAGCCGAGCTCCAGGTCTGGATAGAGCCGCGATGGTTGATGACGATCCAATAAGAGCTTCCCGGAGTGGCGGCGGTAGTGATGAAATTTGCAGTGCCATCAGTCATCAGGCGAGCGGTTCCAGTAGCGACAATGATTGTCGGGTCGATTGCGTCGCGTAACTCAATAGTGATGTCATCGGTCTCAAACGCAGAAGCATTGGTCACACCCTGATTCAACAACACCGGCTGCATCGTGCTGGAACCCGTGTAATAACCCTCCAAAAAGAGGGTTATATCGAGATTGACGCCACAGCTGTTGATCGTCAGGTTCAGCACATCAGTTACACAACCGCTTACGGACGAATACGTTCCGCTCTGAGTATAGGTTTGACTGTTCAACGACCATACGTAACTGCCACATGCAGTGGCAGTGGTTGTGTTGGTAGTGCTCGGGGTTATCGTCAGATTCAACACATCCGTCGTGCAAGCAGTTACGGAAGAATATGTTCCGCTCTGAGTATAGGTTTGTCCGTTCAAGGCCCATGTATAACTGTCACATGCAGAAGCGGACAACGTATTCGTCGTACTCTGTGTAATGGTAAGATTGAGAATGTTGGTTACGCAGCCACTTGTTGACGAATATGTACCGCTTTGGGTATAGGTTTGACCATTGAGCGCCCAGAGGTAGCTGTCGCAAGCGGTTGCCGACGTTGTGTTGGTCGACAATGGTGTGATGGTGAGGTTCAGCGTAGCGGTACTGTCGCAGCCGTTTGCAGCGGCAGTCGTACCTGTGTAGGTGCCGCTTTGCGTGTACGTGTTTCCGTTCAACGACCATGTGTAGCTTCCGCAAGCACTAACTGATCCGCTTCCTGTAATGACTGCGGGTTGGGTTAAGGTAAGCGAGACGGTATCATCACAACCCGCCGCATCGGTAACGATGTACGAGTACGAACCAGCAGCAAGTGTAAACGTGCCGGTATTCGTATAAGGTGCCGTGCCATTGGATGCAGATACGGTCACTGAGGTGCTTCCGCCGAAGCAACCGATGTTACCGGAGGTGATCGTTGCAGTTGGCTCTGGATTGACGGTGAAAACCACTGGCGTTGCGCTGGCAGTACAGCCGTTTGCATCGGTTGCAATATAGGAGTAACTACCGCTGTTGGTGACTGTTTGCGTACGAGTGATTGAACCATTATAAGACCATATCAATCCCGAAGGAATGTTGGGATATAACAGCAGAGATCCTGGTCCGCAAATGGTTGTGCTTCCAGTTGTTGAAATGGATGGTGTTGATGTCGTTCCTGTGATTTTTACGTCATCTAGACGGAATGTGGTGGTGACGTTTTTGGAGAACCGGATACGCAGGTTGGAGGCGGCGGGAATTCCTGTATTTACAGTGATCAACTGCCAAACATTTGCTGAAGTGGGCTGTGTAACCGTGAGGGCCGTATAGTTTATTCCGTCTGTGGAAACCTCGACAGTCAATCCGTTGGTGAGATCGGACCGTAACAAACCATACGAAAGAGCCATTGAAGAATATCCAAGCGTATTAATCCCTGAAACAGTGAACGTTTTAAGATTACCGCCTGTGGTTCCAAAGAAAACGTTT
>JBJSZR010000604.1:0-4537 GCA_046090385.1 Bacteroidota bacterium | reverse complement strand
GATCTTGAATCGGAAAAAAAGTCCTTGAATGATTACTTGTCGCTTGGAAATGATGACCACCAGCGCCTTTTGGATTGGTCCTCACGACTGGAAACCGTTCTTGCTGAAATCGATCAGAAATCCATGCGATGGCTTGAGTTGTCCGAAATGGATTCTTGACACCAATATCACACTTCATTGATTACCTTACCGGACCGTGCTTTCTGATTTCATCCACAGACGAGAATCATTCATCGCCTTCCGGCACAGGGATTTCCGCAGATTCTTATCCGGAAAATTCCTGCTGACATTAGCATTGCAGATCCAATTCGTCGCTTTGAGTTGGCAGGTTTATGAATTGACGGATGATGTTTTTTCGCTTGGATTACTGGGTCTTTCCGAGGCGCTTCCTGCAGTCGGTTTGGCTCTTTATGGTGGATATATGGCTGACCGTAGCGACCGCAGGAAAATAGTGGTGGTGGTCACATTTCTCATGCTCTTACTGTCCTCAGTGCTTTGGTTCATTTCCGAAAAAGTAATCTCCGGAGTCATCCTCTCCGCGTGGCCTTTTTATGCACTCATGTTCGGTATAGGTGCTATGAGAGGGTTTTACAGCCCTGCTCAATTCAGTCTGATGACACAACTTGTTCCCAGGGAGGCTTATGCCAATTCATCAGCTTGGAACTCCACATTCTGGCACATTGCCGTAGTTGCAGGATCCACAGCTGGAGGACTTTTGCTAGGAGCTTTCGGTGAACAGCTGACGTATGTTTCCGTGATAGTTCTCTTGCTATTGGCATTGTTCCAAGTAATGCGCATTCCGCCACAAAAATTCACCGCCGCAACTGCTGAAGAATCCGTTTGGTCAAGTATGCGAAAGGGTTTGAGATTCGTCTTTAAACGAGAGGAGATTTTAGGTGCTATGACACTTGACTTGGTCGCTGTTCTTTTCGGTGGTGCGACAGCCATGTTGCCGGTTTTCGCAAAGGAGGTTCTTCATGTAGGAGAATCCGGATTTGGGTTGCTTCGTGCTGCTCCCTTTGCCGGCTCAGTCATCATGGCATTGGTCATGACAAAGTATCCGCCATTACAAAATGCGGGTAAAAAGCTTCTCGTTTGTGTTGCGGGCTTCGCTGTTTGTATGATTGGATTCGCCTTGAGCCGTAGTTTTTATCTTTCTATGGTTATTCTTGCCTTGAGCGGAGCTTTCGATAATGTAAGTGTGGTTATACGTTCCACTATCGTCCAGTTCCTTACTCCCGATGATATGCGCGGTAGGGTTTCTGCTGTCAGTACCATGTTCATTTCCTCTTCCAATGAAATAGGGTCTTTTGAGTCAGGTTTTGCCGCAAAAATTCTTGGATTGGTTCCTTCTGTTGTAATAGGAGGCTCCATAGCTTTGGGTTCTGTCGGTATCGCAGCGTGGCGGATGCCTAGGTTGAGAAAACTTCAATTAGAGGACCGGCGTAGTTGAGATCCAAGTGCTTATATTTGTAGAAACAGATTGTTATGTACGTGCCACTTGAAGATATGTCGCCTGAATCCCGAGTATGGGTCTATATGTGTGACCGTACGTTGGAAGAAGGTGAAGTGGAGCAAATCAGCTTCGCCATACGCCCTTTTCTTGATGAATGGACTGCTCATCAGCGGACCTTGAAAAGTTCATACGCCATCATTTATAACCGCTTTCTGATCATTGCGGTCGATGAAGCCATGAACGTAGCAAGCGGATGTTCGATTGATAAGTCTGTGAGTTTCATCAAGAGTGTGGAACAACGGTTGAATTGCAACTTTATGAACCGAATGTTATTCGCATACAAAAAAGGAGAAACCGTAGTTGTCGCTGAGAAAGAAGAGTTTGAGCGATTGGCTGATGCCGGCTTGATTTCAGATGACACCCTGGTTTTTGATAACCTTGTCGATTCCGTGCATGCTCTCAATCATCGTTGGGAGGTCCCATTCGAGCGCAGCTGGCACAAGGTTTTGGTAGGCTAAAAGCCAATCCATTATTTGCGCACCTGTGTTTCTTTGGTCACGGTACCTGCTTTATAAAGTATTTTTTTCACAAGAACACCCCCCTCGTACTCTTTCCATTCTCCTTCTTCGTTGTTGTTTACGAAGTCTCCTTCTTGCCTTATAAGGCCTTTGTCATCGAACTGCTTGGCAAGTCCGTTCAGATCACCATTCGTATAGGTGTATTGAAGAGACAGATTTCCATTTTGCGAATACCACTTAGTGATGCCGTCGCGTTTGCCGTTGATGTATTTGCCTTCTTCCTGAAGTTTTCCGTCATCGTAATAGGAGTAACGCTCGCCGTCGAGGAGACCATTTTTGTAGTGTTCTACGAGTTTCACTCGCCCGCTTCCTGTGAAAAGCATCCGTCTGCCATTCAATGTGTCATTCCTGTAAGTCTCATCAGAGGTGATCATTCCTGAGGCGTTGAAGGTCGAGGACATGCCGTTCAATTTCCCGGACTTGAATTCATCCACTTTCTGAATGGTGGAATTCACTCCGCCGTATTCACGCCAGGTGCCTTCTTTAAGACCTTTCACCATCTGACCTTGCATTTTCAGATTTCTGGAAGCATCAAGTATCATCCAGTATTCGCGGTCGGAATTTACCGGATCTTTGGTGATGACAGTATCGTTGCCTTGCTTTGTTTTTTCCGGTGCGGCCGACATGACAGCAGGAGTCGTCTTTGCGTTTTGTGCATTCATTTGCAAGAAGCAAAGCAGAGATAGGGACACGAAGAGGTATTTCATAATTTTGACTGATTATTCATGCAAAAATAAACACTTGGATACCAATCCGTCAATATCCTCCAACTTCTCAAGAATCCGGATCATACGGGCCGTCGCAGATGATATGCCTGTTCTTTTGGATTTGGCACGGTCCACCTTTTACACAACATGGAAGCCGGTGAATACGCATGCAGACCTTATGGATTTCCTGGATACTTTTTTTGTTTCCGAGAAAGTATTACCCGAACTCGAATCGCCTTCGATCTTCACCTATCTGCTCGTTTATTCCAATGATATACTCACAGGCTATGCAAAACTCAGGAGGGATTCAGGATTCGTCCAATTGCCAGGAGCTCGACTTATTGAAATCGAGAAGTTTTACTTCAAGGTCGAATTCCATGGTTGTGGCCTGGCTACTGAACTGATGAATCATATCCTTCAGATTGCTATGACAGAAAAAGCAGAATGGCTATGCCTTGGTGTGGATGTCAACAATCACCGGGCCATTCGTTTTTATGAAAAGTTCGGTTTCAGGGTTTTTGGAGAAAAATCTTTCAGGGTAGGGGCTCAGGTGGATACCGATCAGCTCATGAAGCGGAAGATCAGTTGAAAAAGTCTCTTCGTTTATTCAGTTTTAAGTCCTGAAGAACGGATGATTTTACATTTATCTGGAAATTGTAACTCTCCTGCCCCCCGAAAGGGATCCAATTCATGCGCATCTCCCAGCAGTGCAAGTCCCTGTAAATACTTGTAGAGAAGCTGGTGAATTCCCCATCCTCCACATCGTACCAAGATGTGAATCCGATTTTCCATTTAGGAGTCAATGACAAGTCTCCATTGAGTGTCACCGACTGGTTGGTTTGAGCTTCCGCACCTCCACGTTTTGTGTAGCTCATGTTGTATCCGACGTACAGTGAAAATGGTATATCGAAATTCACATAGGAGCCGGGATCGTTCATGAACCCTGTGATCTGTGCAGGTGTATATTGGGGATTGCTTTTCGCTTTACCAGCCAGTGAGAAATTGAATGCCAGGTTAGCACTGGTGAGTCTGAAAAGCTTGCCTGTTTCATTGATAAGGTAACGGTTTATATCGCGGCTTTGAGAATCATAGGCATAGGGGTTCAGCGTGCCACTGAAGGTCATGATCATCTTATTTGCAAAAGTGGTCCTGCCGCCGAAACCTACAGGTGATAATTTCAGTGAGTCAGCTATGATGTTGTAGGCGGAATTGAATCTAAGACTCTCCAATATCTTGATCTTCTTAAGCACGATGCCGGAGTCGGTTTTTGTCCTGACTTTCATCTCAAGGTTATTGTCAAGAGAGAAACTTAGTGAACCGAATTTGCCGGCTGAGGGTCCTCCGTAAACGCCATTCTGGAAGATGGAGTAAGTGGCAGTTTTTCCGGCGGTGTCGATCTGTACTTGTTTGTAATAGCCGAATCTGGCTTCGCTGAAATCTGGGCGGTAAGAAAAGGCAATGGAAGGAGTCATTACATGCCTGATCGCCGCAACTGGCCCTTTCCTGTATTGGAACATCCCGTAGATACGCGTCAGCATTCCCACGGAAACAGAGTAATCCCTTTCGGCTTTGAATCCTTCATTCGTCAAAGTGTCAACGGTCCTGTTCTCGTTGTCCCAGCTGTATTCAGTGGTTTTGAAGTACCAGCGCTCGTTGTAGCTCACGCTTGGTGAGACGGTGATGAATTTCAGCAGGTTTATGGAGGTTGAAAAGGGTAAGGTGTGTTGGATCCCGTTCTGCAGTTGGTCAAGGGATTCTTGTCGGAATAGAAGGGAATCTTGGTTTGGATATAGTTG
>JBJSZR010000603.1:0-7027 GCA_046090385.1 Bacteroidota bacterium | reverse complement strand
GGTATTGTCGTTTGCGTGCTAATAAATCAGTTTCCAGCACAGGCATATCAGATTTCCATCAGGTTATTGCTGGCCGCTCTCAATACCAGCACTGCAGTCGTTTCTGTAACAGCCGATGAGAACTCTCCGACTGTTTATCCTTCACCCACTCTCGACCGGGTCCATATCAATGTTTCAAATCATGATCATATTCGCGTCCAGCTTTTTTCGACATCAGGCGTGATGGTGAAAGATGGTTTGGAGCCGGATTTTTCAATGATCGGTCTTCCATCCGGTTTGTATTTTTTGAATCTGACCACGAATAAAGGCGCGTATTCCTACAAAATCATCAAGGAGTAATAGTTTATACGGCTTTTTAAGCCACACGTTTTTTCGTCTCTTAAGGCTATACTAAGCGGAACTATGAAGTTTAATGAAATGGAATTTAAGAAAAGTCAGAAACCCGGGAAATTTCATTTTCATTGAGGGAAAAAGTGCCAGGCCACTGTTGTCGCTCATTACCCGGCATACGATTTACCAATCGGATTTTCCGCCACCTGCAGGAATCGTGAAGACCCTGGAAATGTTGAATCCAAGGTGAATGCCATTGGCCGACCAGGTATCGGAGGTACGAGCCAGATACTGATTTTCAGCAATGCCGAAAGAATTAGTCAAGTGCACCTGGAATACGTGACCGCCTGTTTCCAGTTCATATCCTATTCCGAAACTGTCGTAGTATTTGGTTTCCAATGAATAGTCATTGGGATATCTCCATGCATATTCCAATGTTATGGCTGAACGCTTGCTGAATTTTATGCGTGTAGCGGCGGCAACTCCATACATGTCATTTTTGTCTGTAATGCTGTTTACGATGTTGTAATGGACGAAGAACGGAGACAGTTGAAATGAAAACGAGGGGCTGAATTTTTTAGCAATGATGATCTGGTTAACATACGAGAAACGATCGATCGGATAGTGAAAAGGATCCAGCGGGCCACCGGAAGTCCTGAGACCATTACGATAAGCGCCACTGAAAAGCGTAATGCTTACTGGAGTTTTGTTATCAACTGTTTGACGAAGCAGTCGCACTTTGAAATAGGCGTCCACCATCTTCTCCACAGAACTGCGACCGATACCTACCATGAATCGACCATCGTAGCTGTAATCAAGGCCTAGTCGAATGCTCGCCGGACCATCCAGTCCCCACGCATTGTAAGCGCCGCTGTTTACCGGTCCGAAACGATGAGAAATACGGAAGTCGAGCGTTTTGGGTCCGACAGTTTCTACTGTTTGGAAATTGATGAGACGTGTCGATTTAAAGGTAGCGCTTGAAAATTCTTTCTTGTCACTGTCTGTACCCAGATCACTGATGAGATCTTGTGCTGTCGCAGATGCGGAAGAGAGAATAGTGAAGAGGATTATGATGCGGAAATTCATATTTTCAGTTGTTTAATTGTCCTTGATCGACCCAAAGCTGGATTTTTTCAATACTGCATGCTTCTATTTTTGAGGAAGATCCTTTAGGCATCCACTTCGTGCTGGCAATGGCAGGATCATGATTGATGCGTAGCATGAAGTCCACAGGTCCACGATCGCTGATGGTTTCGATGGTGCCTGCATAATCAGCAAGACTACCGCTATTTCCTCCCAAAGAAAGTGAGTTATCCGCATTATGACAAGCCACCTCTCCACTTCCGCAACGTGAATTCAGTATCGGTTGTATATCGTTGGCATAACCAGGAGTATCGGGAGTGTTACAAGGCTGCAGCATATCGGCTGCATTGAGTTCCTCTACGTTATCATAGTAACAGCTTACCAGAAAAATCCCAATGAAAAGTAAGGGCATTATCAGTTTTTTCATGACATCAATTGTTTTTCGCACCCTGTTCTATCCAAAGGTAAATCGTCAGAATATCTGCATCAGAAAGAGGCCCATTCGGAGGCATCAAGCGGTCGGTTCGATTTGCGATGCTTCTATATAGTTCGCTGTTCCGGGCGTTACCCGGTCTTACGTGACTGCTCACATCATCAAAAGTGATTAAGGGAAAGGCCTCTTGGCCTGATTGACTGCTATGACAACCATCCATATTACAGTTGCCGGAAATAATCGGCTGCACGTTATTACTGAAGCTCATTTCGGGTGCATTGACAAGGTTCGGATCATTTTGACAAGAGACCATTACAATGGTCGAAACGAAGCAGATCAAAATCAGGTTGCTCATGGACTTTTTATCATTGAAAAAGGGAAGTCTGATTTGACTTCCCTTGAAAATCATTGGATGACTACACGTTTTGTTTGCAGTGATTCACCGATGCTGACACTTAGCAGATAAACCCCTTTGGGCAGTTCATCGATTCCGTTCCAACGTATTTCAGAGTTATTGCCTGGAACAAGACCGATATTTTCTGCACGTACCGATTTCCCGGACAAGTCGTACAGGTTGACAGCAGCAGCGCCATGGCTATTGGGTGTAAAATTCACGACGATATGATCAGAAGCGGGATTGGGTGAAATTGTCAGATTTGAGATTGCGACGGGATCCTCAATACCGGCTGTGCCTACAGGATTCACCACCATTGAGCCGCTGTAAACATAATCACCTATGGTACTGGCGCTTGCATTACTTGCGACTCCACAATAATAGAATGTGACCGTCCCGGAAACTGGAGCTGTCCAGTTGAACGTGAACAGCATCGAATCGGCGCTTGCGCCTCCGTTTAACGTGTGAACCACACTTCTACGGGAGGTTGTACCGATTGTAGCATTCTTCGTAGTCGTCTTATTCGTGGTCATGGTGAATGTACCCGCATTCGTATTAGTACTTGTCAAGGACTCCAGCCCCATGCCGAACAGAGAGCGTCCGGGAAAAGCCACTTTGAACACCATAGTATAAGTTTGACCTGGCACATATTCGTTGTTGGTCATTCCTGTGCGTAGTTCGATACTTCCGCTTCCGCTGTTGATGGCAAAAGAGTTGTGGCATTCTGTGCAGCGATTTTCTCCCGGAGATCCGACCTTCCCCGCTATTCCATTATCGCTTTGTGTGCCTGAAGCCAGGACAATAAGAAGTAAGACGGGTGATGCAATTAGTAGGATTTTCTTGAACATAATAATCGTTTTGGTTTTTTTGAAGTGTAAAACTACGATCCAGATTCTGTTCTCATTCTGAAATAACGACCAACCTTTCAAAATTAGGTGTGGAATATTGAAGCATTTCCTAACTTTAGACAATTCATTGGGTGCATAACCCCTAATTCTATTCATGATATGAATGTACTGATCGTCGAAGATGAAAGAGAATTGCTTCAATCGATACTTGATTACTTGAACGGTATCGGAATGCGATGCGATAAAGCGGAGAACCTGCAGCAGGCTCTTGAGATGATCGCTTTGAAGGATTTTGATTGTATCGCATTGGATATCGGGTTGCCGGATGGCAGTGGTTTCAAAGTGATAGAAGCCATGCAGAAGAAGGAGCACAGAACAGGTATTGTCATCATCTCTGCGCGAAATTCGTTGGATGACCGTCTGACCGGATTGAATATCGGAGCAGATGATTACATCACCAAGCCTTTTCATATGCCCGAGCTGGTTGCACGTATAAAATCTGTCGCTCGTCGCAGGAGCATGCAGGAGAGGAGGGAGCTTTTGTTCAACGAACTGCGACTGGTTCCAGATGAGATGATCATGTACATCGGCGAAAAGATGCTCACGCTTACCAAAAAGGAACATGAGCTCATGTTGTATTTCATCAATAATGCGAACAGAGTATTGACGAAAGAAGCCATTGCGGAGCATTTATGGGGCGATCACGCCGACATTGCCGATTCTTTTGATTTCATTTACAGTCATATAAAAAACCTGCGCAAGAAAATCATTGAAGCAGGAGGGAAGGACTATATCCGCTCGGTTTACGGAGTAGGCTACAAGTTCGGGGCCGAATGAGACTGTTGAATCTCACCAACCGCTACTACATCATCGTAGCTTTGGCTCTCTTGTTGGTGAGCAGTGCATTTCTTGCATATCGTGTATTATATGTGGTCGATGAGGAAATCACCATGCACATGTTGTACAACCGACTACAGCTTGAGAAGCAGATCGCCTCACAACCTCAGTTGCAAGGTCGACCGTTTTTCGTGGGTGATTATATTTCCGTGGATACCATTTCAAGATTCACTTCTTTCCGGGTGGATATAAGGGATACCTTCAGGTCTTATCCTTACGAGGAGGGTAAAGTCCCGTTCAGGGTCATGACCTATGAACAGCAAATAGCAGGCAAGCCCTACAGAATCAGCATTGCTCAACGACTTACACAGAACAACGATCTTTTCAACGGACTTGGATCTACGTTCATCCTTGTGATAGTAGACATTTTCGTTTGCTTTTATTTTTTGAACCGTTATTTCTCCACCTCCATCTGGCGTCCATTCTATCGTGCGCTTGATACGCTCAAGCGGTTTGATATTCAAAGGGGCGGTAAAGTCCGATTTGAGAAATCGCGGGTGGATGAGTTCAATGTTTTGAACGAAGAATTAGGTAAGCTGACGGATAAGGTGATGGATGACTACCGGAATCTTCGCGAGTTCACCGAGAACATGTCGCATGAAACCCAGACTCCGTTGGCTGTGATACGCTCGAAGCTGGAATTGCTTCTACAGTCCGACAACCTGAAGGCGGAACAGATGGAGCAGGTTTCAGCCACGCTTGATGCAGTGAACCGGTTATCCAAAATGAATCGAGGATTGATTCTGCTCACGCGCATCGACAATGAGCAGTATTCTGAAGAAGCGGAAATCGATTTCTCAAGGGCGGTGCGAAAGCAACTCGACGACCTCATGATTTTTGCGCAGTCGAGACACCTTGAAGTCAAAACAGATTTCGACGATACGTTAACTGTCATTCTGAATCCTTATCTGAACGATATCCTTATCAGCAACCTGTTGTCCAATGCCATCAAGTATTGTACAGAAGGAGGAACCATCTCCATCAGCACGACTGATGGCGTTTACCGCGTTGCCAACAGCGGAGCTCCGCTGAAATTCCCTGATAATCGCATTTTTGAGCGTTTCAAAAAGGGGGATGCCGCTGATTCTGTAGGGCTGGGACTGGCTATCGTAAAGCGCATCGGCGACCATTATGATATGGCGGTAAGCTATCAGTACATGTCAGGAATGCACGTTTTTTCCGTTAAAATGGCTTGAAGAAAACGCAGAGCGCTTCCTTCCCCTTGGCAAATAGCCTATCTTTGTATGAATGTCGGACGCATTGCAACACGAGTGTGGAATCGCCCTCGTGAGACTTCTCAAGCCGCTCGGGTACTATCAGAAAAAGTATGGTACCTCTTTATATGCGCAGAATAAGTTGTACCTGCTCATGGAGAAGCAGCACAACCGCGGTCAGGATGGTGCGGGAGTTGCAAATATCAAGTTCGATGTGGCTCCGGGCATCCGTTACATCAGCCGATACCGATCTGTAGAGAAACAAGCGCTAGCCGATATCTTCGGTCGTATCAATTCCCGTTTTGAAGATCTTGCCAAATCAGACCCTGATAGGCTGAACGAGCCCGAATGGTTAAAAAAGAACATTGCATTCACCGGAGAGCTTTGGTTAGGCCATTTGCGTTACGGCACATACGGAGGCAATAGCATTGAAGCCTGTCATCCGTTTCTTCGTCAAAACAACTGGATGACCAGAAATCTGGTTGTTGCAGGCAACTTCAATATGACCAATGTCGATGAGCTGTTCAGGCACCTTATCGAGCTCGGTCAGCATCCCAAAGAAATGGCCGACACGGTGACGGTGATGGAGAATATCGGGCATTTCCTGGATGAAGAGAATGAAGAGCAATACATGCGCTTCAAGCAGCTCGGCAACAGCAAGCAGGAAATTTCACCATTGATAGCCGAGCACTTGGATCTTGAGCGAATACTCAAGCGTTCTTCCAAACATTGGGATGGCGGGTACGTTATAGCAGGATTACTTGGACATGGGGATGCATTCGTGATGCGTGATCCCTCCGGCATCCGTCCGGCCTACTTTTACAAGGACGATGAGATCATTGTGGTGACTTCAGAAAGACCGGCTATAATGACTGCTTTAAATGTGCCGTTCGACTCCATAAAGGAGATCCGTCCAGGACATGCTCTGATCATTCGCAAAAACGGAAAGATCACCGAACCACAGATCAAAGAGCCGATGCAACGCTTGAGTTGCTCCTTCGAGCGTATTTATTTCTCAAGAGGAAGTGATGCGGAGGTTTATCAGGAACGAAAGGAACTCGGTCGTCTCCTATGCACATCCATTTTGCAGTCCATAGATAACGATGTCAGGAACACGGTATTTTCGTTCATACCCAATACGGCCGAAGTCGCTTTTTACGGAATGACCAGTGGCATAGAGGATTATCTGAAGGAGGTGAAAAAGCGGAAAATTAAGGCACTCGGAGATCCGGTTTCCGATGATGAATTGAACCGTATCCTTTCCATGCGACCTCGTACGGAGAAGGTCACACTCAAGGATGCCAAACTTCGGACCTTCATAACCAATGATAACGATCGGAGTGAAATGGTCGCCCATGTTTATGATATCACTTACGGTAGTGTACGATCCGGTCAGGATAATCTGGTCGTCATTGACGACTCGATTGTCCGGGGCACCACATTGAAGAATTCCATACTACGAATGCTGGACAGACTTGGTCCTAAGAAAATCATTATCGTTTCATCAGCCCCTCAGATCCGTTATCCTGATTGTTATGGCATCGACATGGCACGGATCGGGGACTTGATCGCCTTCAAGGCTGCTATCAGGTTACTGGAAGAGGGCAACATGGAACATGTGATAGACGAAGTGTATCACCGTTGCAAGGAGCAGCTCGAATTAGGTATGCATGAAATGAAGAATTTCGTTAGAATGATTTATCAGCCCTTCACCGCCGAGCAGATCAGTGCCAAGATCGCCCAGCTGTTGAAGCCGGAAGATTGTCGTGCCGACGTAGAAATCATTTTCCAGAAAATCGAAGACCTTCACAGTGCGTGTCCTAACCAC
>JBJSZR010000602.1:0-30295 GCA_046090385.1 Bacteroidota bacterium | reverse complement strand
GGTCGTTTGTCTTGGTACGGGTGCTACAATCGGCTCCGCACCAGTCAGCGGATTTAATTATTCATGGTCACCTGCAACAGGACTCAACAGTGCATCGGTTTCAAATCCAATCGCCAGTCCTGCCTCTACGACAACTTATGTGTTGACGGCCACTTATTCTCCTTCAGGTGTCAGTCAAAAAGACACGGTGATTGTAACCGTCACAGCATCTCCTGCTATCACGACCAGCACGACCAGTACCTCTGCACCCACTGCGGCTGATGGTACAGCTACTGCTACAGTAAATGGCGGAACAGCCCCTTACTTCTTTTCATGGAATACAAGTCCGGTTCAGACCACTTCAACAGCGTTGAACCTGCCGGCAGGAAATTATGTCGTGACGGTCACGGATGCGAACGGTTGTTCGAATACCGGATCCGCATCCGTATCTGCTCCCAGTTGTTCATTAAACCTGTCGGTCGTACACACGACAGATAATTCATGCAATGGCTTCTCGGATGGAGCAGTTACGTTGGAGGCGACAGGAGGCGATGGTTTTTACACGTATTCAATTGTACCTGGCGGTTCATCCAATTCTACCGGTATATTTTCCGGACTGAGTGCCGGAAATTATACTGCTTCGGTTTTCGACGGCAACGGTTGTTCCGGTTCGCAAACGTTCACGATCTACCAGCCGTTGGCTCTCAGTGCAACCGCTATTGTCACTTCCCCTGTACTTTGCAATGGAGGAGCAGCTATGGTGACTGTTTCGGCTACGGGAGGAACTTCGCCTTACAGTGGAACGGGTGCTTTTTCCGTTTCTTCCGGATCATACAGTTATCAAGTGTCAGATGCAAACGGATGTGTTTCCGGCGCATCTGTCAACGTGACGCAACCAGCCAAACTGCAAGCCATAGCCACTTCTGGAATCATCGCATGTTCAGGAGGTACGACTAACGTGACGGTCTCGGCAACAGGAGGGGTGACCCCATATAACGGTACAGGTACGTTCACCGTACCTGCAGGTAGCTACAGCTATCAGGTCTCTGATGCCAACGGTTGTACTTCGACAGCATCTGTAGTCGTCACTCAGCCGACGGTACTTGTTGCCGCATCAACAGCTACAGTTATCAATTGCAATGGCGGCACTTCAACAGTTTCAGTATCCGCATCCGGTGGTACTGCACCTTACACCGGAACTGGCGCTTTCACCGTTAGTGCTGGTAGTTATAACTATACGGTAAGCGACAGTCGGGGCTGTACTTCAGTCACCTCGATATCCGTCACACAACCTGCGGTATTTTCCGTTTCAGTGAGTGCATCCGGACCTACTACGTTCTGTAATGGAGGAAGTGTGACACTTTCTGCTTCAGGTGCTTCAACCTATCAGTGGAACAATGGAGCGACCACTGCGTCCATTTCTGTTTCTTCGTCGGGGACCTACAATGTAACTGCTACCAACGCCGATGGTTGCACGGCGGTATCCTCCAATACGGTTGTCACTGTCAGTCCTGTTGTGACACCTGTCATTTCCATTTCAGCGAATCCAGCGGGTGCAGTCACACCTTCAACAGCTGTTACGTTCACTGCTTCCGTTACGAACGGGGGCTCATCACCGATTTACCAGTGGAGAAGGAATGGAGCCAACGTTGGCACCAATTCCGCTACCTATTCCAACAGCAATTGGGTGAATGGCGATGTGATAAGTTGTATCCTCACCAGCAATGCGAATTGTACAGCTGTCGCAACAGCCAATTCCAATAATATCATCATGACGGTGAACAATGTGGTCTCCAAGTATGTAGTGGTCGACATCACACAGAACCGCGCTTACTACTATGACTCATTGATGAATTTCATCGTGTCGAATGTGCTTTCTACATCAATTGTCAACGGCGTGACTAACGCCTCCGATGTGGCAATCGTTTCCAGTCTCGCTTACGTACTTGATCAGACCAATAAGCGTATTTACCGAAGCAGTGCGACCGGAACAGTTGCTGCCGTTTCAAGAACGCTCAATACCAATACCGGCACTGCCATCGGGACGCCGACCGGTTTGGCTATCAGTGGCGATACTTTGTGGGTGCTTGATAAGACCGGTAAAGCAGTTTATCGGTATTCCTTGTCGGCTGCGTTTTCAGGGACAGGCACCTTGAGTGCCTCGCTAAAGATCACATTGAACAGCAAGAATTCTGCAGGGGAGAGTCTTTTCCAAAGTCAAGGATTTCTCTATGTTTTGGACAATAGCAATTCAAAGACATTTTACCGTTATCCCAAGGCTGGAGGAACTGCTGTGGTGTCACGTGCCATGCGGACCAATACGGGTGCTACCATGGGCGCCTTGACAGGCGCCGTGCTTGATAACGGTTTGGTTCGTGTGGTCGATAATGGTGTTGATCGCTCATATACATATTCGCTTTCAGCGCTTTTTACCGGCACTACAACCTTGAGTGCGACCGCGAATAATCTTCTTAACACTTCCAATGCGAATTCTACAGGCATCGCTGTCACTTCATCGACAACCGTCTTGCGTCAGTCAGAAGAACTTCCACTTGTTGTCGCAGAAGAATTCACCCTTCAGGCATTTCCGAACCCTACCGAAAACCTTTTACATGTTCGTATCGAAAAAGCCAAGCCCGGATTGTTATCGGTTCGATTATTCGATCTGAATGGCAAGCTGGTTGACGAGAAGTCGCTTTCTATCGCTCTTGAGGGAAATGCAGAAACGGAGTTCGATCTCTCTCTCGCTTCTGCTGGCTTGTATGTCCTGCAAGTGATCGGTGAGGGCGCACAGAAGTCCTTGCTTATCGACCGTAGATGAACATCATTGATCAACAGAAATTCCCGGTCTGAGTATTTCAGGTCGGGACTCTGTTTTATTTTTTGTCACTATGATTGCTGCTCATACTATCGTCTCCATTCGACTTTACCCCATAAAGTCACTTGATCCGGTTGAAGTTCAATCAGCACAAATTGGAGTAGGAGGCAATCTTTTTGGCGACAGGCGCTTTGCATTGTTCGATCAATACGGAGGTTTAGTGAACGGTAAGCGGGAGCCACGTTTGCAGAAAATCCGAAGTCGCTATGATATTACTTCAGATCGATTACGCTTGGATGAAGGAAAATGGTTCGATCTCCAATCAGACCGCTCGGATTTGGAAACAATTCTTTCTGATATGATCGGCTACCGTATCAAGATCAAAGAGGACAACAGCGGAGCTTTGCTTGATGATCCAACAGGCAGCCATATGACCATAGTGTCCACTGCAACTTTACTGCAAGTGTGCAAGTGGTTCGGTTGGAAGGATATGGAAGAAGCACGACTTCGCTTCAGAGCGAATATTGAAATAAACGGAGTACCTGCATTCTGGGAGGATACTCTCTTTCTACCGGGGAAGCAACCGGTAGCCTGCATGATTGGAGAGGTAAAAGCGGCAGGGAAGAAGCCTTGTCCCAGATGCCCTGTGCCAGCCCGCGATCCTTACACAGGAGAACCGGACATAGGGTTTCAAAAACGATTCGAACAACTTAGACGAGAATATCTGCCATCATGGTCTTCATTGGATTCATATCCGCATGGATATCATCTGGCCACTACGCTGGTTATAAATTCTGGTCAGGAGGGCAAGTACATTCGATATGGAGATGAAGTCTCCTTGAAATGAAAAAGCCGGCATGAGACGGGCGTATTCATGATAGCGTACCGAGTGGTCAGTTCTTGATGACGCGTCGTACTTCTTTGCGACCATCGCTTTCGAAGCGGACGATATATACTCCGTCTGGAAAATCCGATAAATCGAAACGCTTCGGTTCATTGCTCTGGAAGTTTTTGCTGAACACGACACGTCCGGTGATATCCATGACAGTGATACTTATATCACTTTGGAAGTAAGTGGTGAATTCAAAGAGGCCTGTGGATGGATTCGGATGCACGTTTGTACCCAGGGCCTGTGCTGAGCTTACTTGGGTCGGACTCAGGCAACCATTCGATGTGAACAATGAGGGTCTGTAGGAGTTGAGCGCAGCCTGCATACGTGCAGCTTGCCCGGCAGTGAACATGTACATGCAACGGTCGTCGGTATAATCCATGTAATTCATGAACATCGCACTCGGATCGGTTGTCACACATCTGCCACCTGACTGAGTGGTTTGAGGGTAGCTGGGACATCCGTAGTTTTCACCTTTCTGCTGAGGCGTATCAGCGACACCGTCATCAGCCGAGCAACTAGGTTCGTCCGCCCAAATATGTTCGAGGTTGAACCAGTGGCCTACTTCATGGGTTGCAGTACGACCTTTGTTGAACGGTGCGGTTACAGTTCCAGTTGTTCCCCAATATCGATAGTCGATCACTACACCGTCATAACTGGCAGGAACCGATCCTGGCAGATAAGTGTAACCCAGTGTACTTCCTCCATCGATATCACAAATCCAGAAATTCAAATAGCGGTTTCTATCCCAGGCTGCAAGTCCACCCTGCGAGTAATTGTAGTAACGGCTCGAATTGCCTATTCTGGTGACAGTTACTGCACGACGCTCGATGCCGGTAGTAGGGTTGCCGGTTGGATCCAATGAGGCCATGCAGAATTGGATCTGTGTATTGCTTGTAAGTGGCTTGAAGGCATTTGGCACGAGACCTGTATCAGTATTGGTGAAGGAATAATCCATGTTCAATACGTCTATCTGAGAAAGAATCTGAGCATCTGTGATGTTCTGGTTATTGTTGTAATAGAGTACGTGGACAACCACAGGGACAGTTACGAGCACACTACCTCCGGAAGTACGTTGTGATGGCTGACGTCTGATCCACTCCTGCATCTGTTGTTCCATCTGCGCACGCATACGGGCTATAGAAGGATCGTTTTGTACGGCTTGAACATACCGATCATGGGTACCACACGTTCTGCGTTGTTGCGCTTGCGCAGTGATTACAAATGCTGAAATCAGGATAAGTAATAATGTTCTCATTTTGAGATGGGTTATATGTACAAAAATCGACTAATTAACCTGATTAATCAAGGTGAATTCGGTGAATAGCCTTAGTTCAGAGGATTATCTCATATTTCTACTCATATCAGGCATTTTCGTATTTTGTGGTATGAACCACAAACTCGCTAAATCTCTATTACTTGGACTTTTGACCATTTTTTTCTTTTCATGCTCGAAAGAATCTTCCGATTCGGATGAGCCGATGTTATATATCAAGTTGGTGGTTGATTCCAACCAGGCCCGACTTGGAAATACTGGTTTTCCCGCGACTGTTCCTTCGGGTCATGCAGCCCAGAGTCCACGTTTCAATAAGATCTCAGCACACTATCTGGAACTTGCGCCCAATGCGTTAACGGCTCTTGGTACCGGAGCTATTCTGTATCACGCCCCTGAAACCAATCAGGGAGGCGCCACTGCTATCGATTTCAGCAGATCCAAGGTGGTTTCCCCTGGCGAGCAGTTTCTCGCGATACCGCTAAAAGATGTACCTGCAGGATCATATACCTGGGTGCGTTTGTCCTTGTCGTACCAGAATTACGAAGTCGATTATTATCTGAACAGTATCGGTACAGTTGGCACTGTGGCAAGCTTCGTCGGTTACAATCAGTACATCTCTTCATATCCGGTAAATACATTGAGTGATACCGTGAATAGCAATAAACCCCAAGGCTATTGGGCGTTTGAAACCATCGGGGCTTTAGCACGAGGACAAAGCCCGGCTGGTGCCACTACTGTTGTCAATCCTATTTTCGCCACATCTCCGATTCCGCAAGGTTCCTGTGTGGTGACGGGTTCCTTCTCTTCGCCCTTGGTGATCACCGCTGAAGAACGTGCCGATATCACTCTTACCATGTCCCTTTCGACAAATCATAGTTTCGAATGGATCGATGCCAATGCAAATGGAAAATGGGATCTGACAACCAGTCCCGCCTCCGTAGAGCAAGTGGTGGATATGGGACTGCGTGGACTGATTCCTACCTATGGCCGTTGATCGGCTTTTGGTTCATGAAAAAACCTATCGACGCGAAATTCAACCATAGTCGCGCAGATACCGTATTCCGTGAGCTGTTTTTAAATTCAGTTTCAAAGAGGTCTTGCGGAAGACAATTTTCGGGATTCCTTTTTTTATTTTCATCAATACTGATGTGGCATTATTCTGCCGCAACCAACAGTGCGGTAATCCATTCGCCATCAGGAAATATCAAATTGACGGTCATCGAAAGAGATGGCGAATTTGGCTGTTCTGTCGGATTCCGCGACAAATCGATATTGTCTTGCTCGCCATTCGGGTATGTTTTGCGCGGGAAAAATCCGCTGACTTGTTTCCTTCAACTGAGCTCGACAATAGTGGATTCCTTCAGCACGTATTCGATGCCATGGGGAACCGCATCTGCTTATCAGAATCATTTTAGGGAGTTGTCTTTGAAATTGGTTTCTTGTAATGATTCGTTTCCGATGACTATCCGTTTCCGCGTCTATGATGATGGGTGGGCCTTCAGGTATGAATCCGATTTTTCCGGCGATTCATTACTTATCTTGAAGGAAACAAGCACTTTTCGTTTCCAAAACATAAAGGATTGCTGGTGGTCATGGGCCGATTATAACACTCTGGAAAAAGAGGTTTACTCGACTGAAGCAGGTTCTGCCGATCATGTAGCGCTGCCATTCACAGCGAAAATCGATTCATCGATTTATATCAGTGTCTTGGAGGCCGGCATCGATGATTATACCACCATGACCTTGTTACAGGATTCTCTTGATTCTCTTGTTTTCCATCCCAACCTGGTTCCATGGTCGGATGGAGTCGGCGTTAGAGTCAACCACAGGTTACAATCGCCTTGGAGGGCGTTCATCATATCATCCGATCCTGCAGGACTGCTATCATCCAATCTACTATTAAATCTGAACGACCCGCCAGGCAGGGACTTCTCGTGGGTGAAGCCGATGAAATATATCGGCATCTGGTGGGAAATGCATCTTGGAATCTCAACGTGGAAAAAGGAGGGAGGAAGACATGGTGCTACAACAAAGAACGCATTGGAACATATCGACTTCGCCGCTGATAATGATTTTCAAGGAGTACTTATTGAGGGTTGGAATACGGGGTGGGAGAATTGGGGACAGAAGGGCGCATTCGATTTCACAACTCCTTACGATGATTTCAATTTGCAACGAGTGGTTGAGGATGCAATATTCAGGAAGATCGATCTGATCGGTCATCATGAAACCGGCGGAGACATCATTACCTATGAAAATCGACTTGACTCCGCATTCTCAATCTACAAAAGGCTTGGCGTACGCTATGTGAAAACAGGATATGCCGGTCCGGTCAATCCACCCACTGAACATCATCATGGCCAGTACATGGTAAAGCACATGAATACGGTCATGCGTAAAGCCGCAGATTACGGCATTGCATTGGATGTGCATGAGCCAGTGATTCCGTCCGGACTAGGTCGAACGTATCCGAACCTTATGACTTTCGAGGGAGTACGCGGTATGGAGTGGAATGCATGGAGTGATGGCAATCCGCCGTCGCATACGTGTTTGATTCCTTTTACCCGTGGACTTGCCGGGCCGATGGATTACACTCCGGGTATTTTTGATATCACGGAAGATAATTTTTCCGAGAAAAGGATCCCATGGAACGGACTTGATAGAGGTAGCAACTCCGTTCATTCGACACTCTCCAACCAATTGGCCTTGATGGTGATCAATTACAGTCCGCTTCAAATGGCCGCCGACTTGCCTTCAAATTATATCGGCCATCCGGCATTGAAATTCATCAGTCTTTTGCCAACCGCTTGGGATGAATCCCTAGTATTGGGTGCCGCTATAGGAGAGTACATCGTGGTAGCCCGTCGTAAAGGAACAACATGGTTCGTCGCGGGAATCACCAATGAATACTCCCGTTCATTTCAATTGCCGACAGATTTTCTCTTGGACGGAAAGCAATACGATGCGGAAATTTGCACGGACCTGGCGACTTCACACTACGAAAACAATCCTGATGCCTATTCTATCCGACATGGCACTATACGCAACGGGGATGATTTTGACCTGTGGATGGCGCCCGGCGGCGGTGAATTCCTGATCTTGTCGTTGCGAAAATGAAGCGACACCTTTTCGTATTCATGATGGCCATTATTATTTTCACCGACTTATTCTTCAATTCCGTTTATGCCACTGAAAACTTACGAGCGTCATCTCCGCATCCGCAAATCGACTATTCCGCAGGCAGGTAAAGGATTGTTCACCACGGTTGAAATTCCTAAAGGTTCCCGAATAACTGAATACAAGGGCAGATTGTGCAAATGGCGTGATGTGAAGGAAGAGGATGGTTATAACGCATATATTTTCAAGATCAATGAAACGTGGGCGATTGATGGATTAAGGACGTTGAGATCGAAAGGCAGATATGCCAATGATGCACGTGGTCTGGTGCGTGTGGCGGGCTGCAGGAACAACTCTGAATATATCACCAAGGGTAAAAAGTGCTACATATCGGCCACGCGTAAAATAAAAAAGGGTGAGGAGGTTTTTGTTGATTATGGCCAAGCTTACTGGCGACTCATTGCACGATTGAAACGAATGGGTGAGATTTGACCCTTTCAAGCATAAATTATTTCCATACGGTACTTTTCTTAATGTGGTTCAATTCGACTCGTATCCAGTCAATCAGTTCAACTGCACGATTTAACTTTCTGTAGCCCGGGGCCCTGGTTGTTGAAGAACTTTTGGATTCTTGGGTTGTTTCTCTATCCATAATGAAACGCCAAAGAACACCACAGGCTTCCGCAGCCAGTCTTGATTTACGCCAAGGAACAGCGTCAGAGGAGCAAATTTCTTTTGAAAACTTCAGAAATTGGGCAGAATCAGGCTTAGGTAAATCAAAGGGTAGCCCCGAATTGGCTAACTTTGGCAGTTCACAACCACCCATGGAGCATCCTCCCGGCCACCTATTGAACAACATCCGCTACCCGGAAGACCTGCGTAAGCTATCGGAACGCGAACTAGAGCAGGTGTGCAGTGATCTTCGCGATTATATCATAGATGTAGTCTCAGTCAATGGTGGCCATTTCGGAGCATCGTTGGGTGTGGTTGAATTGACAGTCGCGCTGCATTATGTTTTCAATACTCCTTATGACCAGTTGGTTTGGGATGTAGGTCATCAGGCTTATGGGCATAAGATTCTGACCGGTCGTCGTGATGTGTTTCATACGAACCGTATCTACAATGGGATAAGCGGATTCCCCAAGCGTAGCGAAAGCGAATACGACACATTCGGAGTCGGTCATTCGTCCACATCCATTTCCGCCGCGTTGGGTATGGCGGTTGCATCCCGATTGAAAGGAGAATCCGATCGGCAGCATGTGGCGGTGATCGGTGATGGTGCCATGACAGCAGGTCTTGCTTTTGAAGCATTGAACCATGCGGGTGTGGAGAACTCCAATGTGCTGGTCATCCTGAACGACAATTGCATGAGTATCGACCCCAATGTGGGCGCACTCAAGGAATATCTCACGGACATCACCACATCGCATACGTACAACAAGGTCAAGGACGAGGTTTGGAAACTGTTAGGCAAAATTTCAAAATTCGGACCTAATGCTCAGGAGATCGTTTCAAAGGTTGAAAACGGAATAAAGACGACCTTATTACAGCAAAGCAATCTGTTCGAATCACTGCGTTTCCGCTATTTCGGACCTGTTGACGGGCACGATGTGAATCGACTTGTGAAAGTGATGCGTGACCTTCGCGACATACCTGGTCCCAAAATCCTTCATTGCCTTACAGTAAAAGGCAAAGGGTATGACCTGGCTGAGAAAGATCAGACCAAGTGGCATGCACCCGGGTTGTTCGACAAGATCACCGGAGAGATATTCAAGCCCAAGACCGAGGCGCCACAGCCTCCAAAATATCAGGACGTATTCGGCCATACGTTGGTCGAGCTTGCCGAGCAGAATCCGAAAATCATCGGTGTAACGCCTGCAATGCCATCCGGTTCATCTTTGAACATCATGATGAAAGCTATTCCGGAACGTGCATTCGATGTCGGAATTGCCGAGCAACATGCGGTCACTTTTTCCGCAGGCATGGCTACCCAGGGCATGGTGCCGTTTTGCAACATCTATTCTTCTTTCATGCAGCGCGCTTATGACCAAGTAGTTCATGATGTCGCACTTCAGAAACTGCAGGTGGTTTTCTGTCTGGACCGTGGAGGACTTGCAGGTGCCGATGGCCCCACCCATCATGGTGCTTTCGATATCGCCTACTTCCGTTGTATTCCGAATATGATCGTAGCTGCTCCCATGAATGAAGAGGAGTTGCGTAATTTGATGTATACGGCTCAGTTGCCAGAAACCAACGCACCTTTTTCTATTCGTTATCCCCGAGGTAATGGAGTCATGGTCGATTGGCGTCAACCGCTGCGTGCATTGACGGTCGGCACCGGAAGAAAAATCTGTGATGGGGAAGAGGTCGCTATTCTTACGATCGGTCATCCCGGTAATTTTGCAGTCAAGGCCTGCAGTGATCTGGCAGCTGAAGGATTGCATCCTGCTCATTTTGACTTGCGCTTCGTAAAACCCTTGGATGAGGACATGTTGCACGAAGTGTTCAAGAAATTCAAGAAAGTGGTCACTGTTGAGGACGGTTGTATCCAAGGTGGCTTCGGTACAGCGGTTGCTGAGTTCATGCTGGATAATGGGTATGCAGCAAGAATGGTCCGTTTGGGGATACCTGACCGGTTCATTGAGCACGGTGAGCAAAAGGAACTTTACCAGGAATGTCACTTCGATACGGATGCCATAAAGGGGGCAGTGAGGGAAATGGCGAAAATAGCTGCATCTATCTAAGAAATAATTGCACTATTCCATTTTATTACTTCGTGCCGTCCTGATTTTCAGGCATTTTATCTAATTTTAAATCTGAAATCTGTCTCTGAAATGTTTTCTCAAAAACGCACTTATAAGGTCGTTTCCTTGTTTTTAGTATTATTTATTTTTATTTATAAATCCTCCTTCGGACAAGTTCCGAATTCTGGAAATTCTGTTGTCGGTTCACTGCAGGAAACTTCAATTGGTGATGAAGTACTACTTGAAAGCAATTTGCCCTTGTTGCGCAGTTCTGCCATGCTTCCACCAACGAACGATGATTGTAATGCCGCAACTACTTTGACTGTAAATGCCGGATGCACTAATGGAACCACCGAATTCGGAATCACCCAACTCGGCGAGTCAACGACTCCAGGTTGTGTTACGAATGCATTTTCGCAAACGGTCTGGTATCGCTTCACAGCAACTGCACCTTCGATGTTTGTTCAATTAAATGTGACAGGATATGGAGGTAGTGGCGCAACGTGGGGTCCTGCAAACTGGGCATGTGTAGTTTATCGCAGTTCGGCAACTTTACCGCCTACTGCAGGCAATGTCATTTCATGTATTAATACCAACTCCAGAGGCACGGGTGATGGGGTCATTACAAATAACCTAACCGGACTTACTGTCGGGTCAGTTTATCTTGTACAGGTCGGCTATAGTACTGGCCAGGGTGCGAATTCCATTCCTAATTTCTGTATCCGAGTTGGAGACAGGTACATAAACTGTAATACGTGTAATGCACCTTGTGGACCTGCTTGTGGTTTTTCTACCTCTCCTACTGTTGCTCAGGTTACCTCCTCTTGCCCCTCTTATACCCAGTTCCCCTTGTTGGAGGGCACTGTAGCAGATACCCAATGTTATACATTCACCGCGGTGAACAGCACCGTCAGCTTCAATGTGATTTTGAATTCTACTTGCGGATCAGGTAATGTGACTAGTTTCGCTTGGAATCTTTACTCCAGCAACTGTGGAAATCCTATCCAGACCGGGACCCTTAGCAATCTTACTTTTAATTCCCTTATTCCCGGTCAACGATATACATACTGTTATTCTTTCGCTGTGCCCTCAGGCTGTTATCATTCCATACATTATCCCTATTTCGTTGGAGCCGCACCGGTGTTGCTTCCCGTCGAGCTATTGCATTTTGATGCGGAGGAAATACCTGCAGGCGTAAGATTACACTGGTCAACAGCGAGTGAAACCAATAACGAACGGTTCATCATTGAAAGATCCTCGAATGGTTTTGATTTCACTGAGATCGGATCAGTAGCGGGTAATGGCACTACTAGTGAGCTCAGTGAATACGAATTCTTGGATCTTGATCCGATATCAGGTATTATTTATTACAGGCTTCATCAAGTCGATTTTGACGGTCAGCGTGAAATACATACTCCTGTTGCAATCAAGATAGGCAAGCAGGTTGCTCGCATTGAACTTTACCCTAACCCAAGCAAAGGCCTTCCCAATATTTCGCTAATTGCCCCTTCGGGTTCAGTTGCTTTAAAGTGGTCAATCATCGACCCGATCGGGAACCTCATACAAACTGGAGAATATTTTTCTGATGGTGGCACATATCCATTGCAATTGGATTCAAAGCTCTTTTCTTCAGGATCCTATCTTCTGAAAGCGACCATTGGAAACGAAACAATTTCCCGTAGGTTTGCCATCATTGATTGATAATCTCCTCGATTTTTACTTGATTCAATTATTCCCTTGCTTGCTCTATCTTGCCGGTTGAGACTTTATTTGGGATGTGCGTTATTTTCTTTTGAGTATTTTTTGCGGAACATCAATCTGGATTCATCATTGATTTCAACTCGACCACCCTTCCGTTGGTCATCTGTTAAGGGCGATTGACCCGCATTTCCCGGCCATTCCCCCGTTTTTTAAACGGTCCTGCCAAGTTTATTTCACATTCGCCCGTCCCTTACGACATCTTGGGGTCATTATGAGGCACTTTATCACACTTTATCGAGTCATCCTACTTTGTTCAATAGGATTGCTTTCCAATTATTCTGCAAGGGCTCAGGGTAGCAATCACGCTACTAATGATACCGAGCAGCGTCAGGCTAATCCCGCCAAAGCACGCCCGGGCACTTACCTTTTCATCGTCGAACCCGGTGGAGAACAAGAGGTTTTTACCGATGACGTTTTAATTATCGCAGAGCAATTGCGAAGGGAACATGAAACAATCAGATACCGGCTGTCTGCATTTGTCACAATCGAAATATTATCCCGCGATGAGGTCAGATCGCAACAGCATACTTCATACCTATTGACAAACGATGAATCTGAACGCCATGAGAAGTGATGTCCTGAAATTTTTTTTAATGCTGGGCTTCATCTTGGTGACTTCTCGGCTCTTTTCCCAGATCGGCACAAGTCCTTCTAATCCTTATGTGGTTTATCCGGCTGCCAACTGCAACAATACATGTGGACAGCAATTCTGTGGCAACATGCAATGCCCGACAGGTAACTGCTCGTCAAGTGTCACAGCTGCCGGCAACTCTTCCGGATTCGATCCTGCTTGCTCTTCGGATGATGAGCGATCGCAATCGGTGATCTGGGTCAGAGTATATGCCACCACTACTTCTTTCACTATCAATAACGGAAGTCCGTATGTAGGACCAGGTGCATCCAATGCAAATGCAAGAGACTATGCGGTTTATTCGGGCCTTCCAGGCAATCTTTCGCAAATCAATTGCGGCTATTTGGCAGCCGGAGCATCAGCTACAATTGGAGGGCTTATTACAGGCAGGAATTATTATGTGATGGTCTCTCCGCCCGCCTCCAATCCCACGGCAAATGCCACCAGCGTGTGCTTCACTTCTTCAGTTCCCTACTTGCCCTCCGGTAATACCTGCTCATCAGCAGTCCCGCTGACTACGAACGTAACCTATACGATGACAAATGCAGGGGCTACTCCTAACGCTCCCATCTGTTCCGGGTCCGTTGAAAACGATGTATGGTACAGTTGGTGTACTCCTGCAAATTGGCCTATAGGACAAAAAGCATATATAAGTGTGTATAATCAGATATGCAATTCTACTCAGGGACTGCAGCTATCAGTTTGGAATACAGGCAGTACTTGTCCTACCGCTGCGACCAATCCAACGGTCATCTGTCAAAATCCCGGCGTCACGACTCCTTACTATTATGAGTGGATACCGAATCCCAACCAATGTTACCTCATCACCATTGACGGTTTCGCAGGGACTGCATGTGAATTTCGTCTCACGGTAGGCAGTATCATAATCCTGCCAGTCGAGTTGATGTCATTCAATGTTACTGATATCAACGGGGTCGCTGAAGTGAAATGGGTCACCGCTTCTGAAACCAATAACGAACAATTTGCAGTGGAACGTAGTCGTAATGGCAGAGACTTTGAAAATGTAACCACGCTTCCGGGAGCAGGCACGACTTCTGAATTGCGTTCATACCGTTTCATCGATCACTTTCCGCTTTCAGGCGTTTCTTATTATCGTATCAAACAGTCGGATTTCGATGGGAAGTCCAGTTACTCCGAAGTTGTGAGTTACCGTAATATCGATGACGGTAAAATCATTCGTCTTGTTCCTAATCCTGCCGAAAACCATGTTACAGTCGTCATTCCCGATGGGTTGGATGCTTCTTCTGTATCTGTACAGGATGTACGCGGTCAGGTTGTCGTCCAAAAGGACCTTGCATCAGATCGGCTGACAGATATGGATGTTTCCGGGCTATCAAAAGGCATGTATTTTGTAAAGGTGGTCGGAGGATCTTCCATCAGCACAGAACAGCTCGTACTGCGCTGATCGGGATGACGTTCATTTTCTAATTTTTACCTTTGGTAGCAAGGCCTTTAATGACTGCTATCGGTATGCCGACAAACGCCGCTTTATCCAGGTATTTTTTTCTGCTCCGTGCTTTTGCCTTCATGATGGCGATCTTCTGCTTTTGGAGAGTTGTTTTTTTCTTAGTCAATTCATCTAGTTCCGCTTTCAGCCAGACAAACTCATTGCTCGAAGCATGTTTCTACGGCCTTCGTCTTGATCTTGCGGTTACCGCGTATGCGCTTTCTCCTTTGTTCCTGTTCGCACTTTGGAAAGACCTGCCATCCGATACCGGAAAACATACAAGCAGATACCTGTATTTCATTTCGGTTTTCTTCACACTTGTGCTTTCAGGTAATGTCGCCATTTATCATTTCTGGCGAAGCCTGCTTAATTATCGAGCATTGACTTATCTGAAGGATCCGGCTGAGGTACTTGCTTCTGTTTCAGTATCACAGGCAGTTTCAATCATATTGGCATTCGTATTCATCTGCTTTCTTACGGTTTGGTGTTGTAAAAAGTGGATCAAAATAAAATACGCTGCTACTTCAGGCTGGAAAACCGACCGATTTATATTCATGTCTGTATGGCTGGTGTTGACGGTCACATCTGTCAGAGGGGGGGTGCAACGCCTTCCGGTCAACGAAACGCATGCGTTCTTTTCAAATGATCCGTTTCTCAATCACACTGCCCTCAACCCGGTATGGCATCTGGCATATGATGTGAAAATGGCAGGAATTACGCGCACCAATCCTTTCAAGAAGTTGGACGAATTGGAATTGAAGTCGCGGCTTTCCCAGCTGAGAACCCAACATGGAGAAACGACGGCACTGCTTGATTCACAACGACCGAATATCGTACTGATATTGCTGGAGAGTTTCACTGCCGATGTGGTTCAGTCGATGAATGGCGATACATCCTTGACGCCTACGCTTGATTCATTGATTCAAAACGGAGTGCTCTTCAATCAGATCTATTCATCCGGCTTTCGTACCGATCAAGGGGTTGTTTCGGTACTGAATGGATGGCCTGCCACACCGTATCATTCCGTCATGCGGTCAACTGACAAGTGTCAGCGACTGCCTTCATTGGTCGGACTGCTTGAAAAAAACGGATATGCTTCATCTTTCTACTATGGGGGTTCCGCCGGTTTTTCAAATATGGGTGCATATCTTCAATTGCAAGGATTCGATCGCATCATTACACAGGATTCTTTCTCATTGGAAGGTCCGAGAGGCAGATGGGGGTATCATGACGAGACGGTGCTTGATCGACAGCTCGACGATTTCAATGATCAGTCGCAGCCATTCTTCAGTGTCCTTCTCACTCTGAGTAATCACGAACCATTCGATGTGCCAGGGCCGGTACACATTAGAGGCGACGATGAGCCGTCACGCTTCAGGAATGCCGTTCATTATACCGATGATGCCTTGAAGCGGTATTTCCAAAAAGCATCCCGCCAGGATTGGTTCAAGAATACATTGTTCATTCTTGTTGCCGATCATGCTCATACTTTACCTCGGAAGCGTGATATACTCTTTCCGAACGGGCGCCATATACCGATGGTTTTTGCAGGTGCAGTGGTAAAGGACTCTCTCCATGGTCATATGATCGGTAAATTGGGAGGCCATCATGATTTGCCGGTCACCTTGCTCAATCAGTTGAAAATTGAAAACAGCGTATTTTCCTGGAGTAAGGATCTTTGCGGTACAATGACGCAATCATTCGCTTACTTGCCTATTGAAGACTTACTTGTCTGGAAAACAGAAAACGGTTGGTTCTTGTATGAATACCAGCGCGACAGTATTTCCGTACGCTCGTTGTTTTATGACAGAAAAGATGAAAAAAATTCACTCATGAAGGCGAAGGCCTTCATGCAAGCGCATTATGAAAATTATCTGGATCTCTGAGCGTATTTATTATTCAAGCACGAATGTTTCCAGGAACTTGGTGGTGTAATTACCTTTTCTGAAATCTTCGTTCTTCATCAACTGCTGATGGAACGGAATGGTGGTCTTAACGCCTTCGATCACGAATTCGCTCAATGCTCTCTCCATCGTGTTGATGGCTTCTTCGCGCGTTTGAGCGATGGTGATCAGCTTTGCGATCATCGAATCATAGTTCGGAGGAATCACATATCCGGCGTAAATGTGTGAATCAACTCGCACGCCATGTCCACCCGGAACGTGCAGTACGGTGATCTTGCCCGGGGAAGGACGGAATCCGTTGTACGGATCTTCTGCATTGATCCTGCATTCGATGGCATGCATCGAAGGGTAATAATTATTACCTGAAATGGCGATACCTGCAGCGATCTTGATCTGTTCCTTGATAAGATCGTAGTTGATCACTTCTTCTGTAACGGGATGTTCCACCTGAATCCGGGTGTTCATCTCCATGAAGTAGAAGTTGCGGTGTTTATCTACAAGGAACTCTACGGTTCCGACGCCTTCGTACTTCACAGCCAATGCGGCCTTGATAGCAGCGTCGCCCATCTTTTCACGCAAATCAGGTGTCATGAAAGGGGAGGGGGTTTCTTCACAAAGTTTCTGGTGACGGCGTTGTACGGAACAATCCCGTTCGCTCAAATGGCAAGCTGTTCCGAACTGGTCACCTGCGATCTGAATTTCTATATGGCGCGGCTCCTCGATGTATTTTTCAAGATACATGCCGTCATTACCGAAAGCGGCTCCTGCTTCCTGACGTGCCGATTCCCAAAGTGTTTCGAAGTCTTCCGGTTTCCATACGATACGCATGCCTCTGCCACCGCCTCCGGCTGTTGCTTTCAGGATCACTGGATAACCGATCTGCTTGGCGACCTTCAGTCCGGTTTTCAAATCAGTCAAAAGTCCGTCACTGCCGGGAATAGTAGGTACACCGGCTTTTTTCATCGTATCCTTTGCGTTTGATTTATCGCCCATGGCATCGATTTGCTCCGGTGTCGCACCGATGAACTTGATTCCGTGCTGCGCACAGATGGCGGAGAATTTGGAGTTTTCAGAAAGGAATCCGTATCCCGGATGGATAGCATCCGCATTCGTTATTTCAGCGGCGGAAATGATGCGAGGAATGTTCAAGTAAGAATCCTTACTGGGAGGAGGTCCGATACAAACCGCCTCGTCGGCGAAACGTACATGCAATGAATCCTTGTCGGCAGTGGAGTAAACGGCCACCGTGCGGATGTCCATTTCCTTACAAGTGCGGATGATGCGCAACGCAATTTCGCCACGATTGGCAATAAGTATCTTCTTGAACATGGGATAAGCTTGCAAACGGGGCCGAAGGCCCCTTTTATTCAACTAGGATCGACCAGGAAAAGGGGTTGGTCGTATTCTACTGGAGACGCATTGTCCACCAGCACTTTGACGATTCGTCCGGAAACTTCCGACTCGATTTCGTTGAAGAGCTTCATGGCTTCGATGATGCAAATCACCTTACCGCCTTTGATCTCATCGCCCACATTCACGAATGCAGGTTTATCGGGGGAGGAAGAGCGGTAGAAGGTTCCGATCATCGGTGACTTGATGGTCACAAGTTTTGAATCGTCACCTCCTTTAGCCACATCAGCTTTAGGGGCGTCAGCTTTTGGAGCAACAGGAATAGATGCAACCGCTGGAGCCGGAGCTGGAGAAGGAACATGCATCACCTGAGGAGCCGCCACCATCGTGGGAGCGCCATGCGAGGTTTTGATGATGATACGGAAGTCTTGTTGTTCCAGGCTTACTTCATGCACGCCACTTTTCTGGACGAATTGGATGAGACTCTCTATCTCCTTCAAGTTCATGTTGAGGGTCGCTTTTGGAGCCGGGGTCTTTTTGCTTTTTACAGGCATGTTATTTGGTTTGAAACCCGAAAAAATCGCCAAAAACAGATTTTTTCAAGCATTAATTGCTCAAACTTAGTCCAAAAAATACTATCAGACAAGAAGCTTGAAATGGCTTTAAATAGCCCACTTCAGCCATACGCTTCCCCAAGTGAACCCGCCACCGAATGCAGCGAGAATGAGGTTGTCTCCTTTTTTAAGTCGTGGTTCGTATTCCCAAAGGCATAAAGGAATGGTGCCGCTTGTCGTATTTCCGAACTTCTGGATATTGAGCATCACTTTGTCCTCTCCGACTTCCATTCTCCTGGCGGTAGCATCTATGATTCGCTTGTTGGCCTGATGTGGAACCAGCCAAGAAATATCATTTCCGGTAAGGTTGTTCCGTTCCATGATTTCAGCTGATACATCAGCCATATTGGTCACGGCGAATTTGAAGACAGGCTGACCATCCTGGAATACAAAATGCTCCTTTGCATCCACCGTCTTATGCGATGCGGGCTTCACCGAGCCACCGGCTTTCTGGTGGAGATAAACACGACCTGAACCGTCGCTTCGTAAAATGGAATCAAGAATCCCCATCCCTTCGGTATTCGGTTCAAGTAAAACAGCACCGCCACCATCGCCGAAGATGACGCAAGTGGCACGGTCCGAATAGTCGATGATGCTTGACATCTTATCCGCACCCACTACAACCACCTTCTTATACTGTCCGGACTCGATGAACTTTGAGCCGGTCACCAAGGCATACATGAAACCTGAGCAGGCTGCCTGCAGATCGTATCCGAATGCCTTCTTCGCACCCACCTTGTCGCAGATCACATTTGCAGTAGCCGGAAAAACGAAATCAGGGGTAGTGGTCGCACAGATCAGCAGGTCTATCTCCATCGGATCGATACTGCGTTTCCTGCAAAGCTCCAGCACAGCAGGTGCGCCCAGGTCCGAAGTGCCCAAACCTTCGCCCTTGAGGATCCTGCGTTCTTTGATACCTGTACGTGAAATGATCCACTCGTCAGTGGTATCCACCATCTTTTCAAGCTCGCTGTTAGTGAGCACATAATCCGGTACGTAGCCGCCTACAGCGGTGATGGCCGCAGTGATTCTTCCCATGTTTGAAGTTTGTGGCGCAAAAATAGAAAAAGAAAAATACGGAAACGTTGAAGGATCAGCCCACTGCTTCCTTCGAGAAAGCCGATGCTATTCGGTCGCAGAGCCGCGCTTTGGCTACTTCGTGTGCCAATAAGACCATGTTTTTGATCGCTTTAGCTTTGCTGATTCCGTGGGCGATAATGACCGTGGAGTTGACACCGAGGATAGGCGTGCCGCCATAATCTTCGTAGTTGAACCGTTCGAAATACGGATCGTTGATACCACGCTTTTTTATAAGGGAATAAAAGGACTCGGCTTCTTTGAGTAATACGTTTCCTGTGAATCCGTCGCAAACGATCACATCCGATTTGTCGTTGAAAAGGTCGCGCCCTTCCACATTCCCTATGAAATGCAGATCAGGAGTATCCTTTAAAAGCGCATGAGCTTCTTTCACTAAAAGATTTCCTTTTTCCTCTTCTTCGCCTATGCTCATCAACGACACTCTGGGCGAATCGATATGAAGGATATGTTTTGCATATAGAGAACCAAGAATGGCGAACTGTTGCAGTACTTCGGGTTTGCAGTCGGCATTCACGCCCACATCCAACAAAAGTCCCCAACCACCGTTTTCTTTCGGAAGTAAGGTGGAAATAGCAGGACGCAGGATACCCGGTATGGCTTTCACACTGAACATGGAGCCAACAAGCATGGCCCCTGTATTTCCGGCAGATGCGAATGCATCGATCTTTCCTTCTTTGAGCAGATGAAAGCCTACCGAAATACTGGAATGCGGTTTCTGCTGAATCGCTTTGGTAGGATGTTCACCCATCCCGATTACCTCTGGAGCGTCTATGATCTCGAATCGAGAAAGATCGGCATCGTATTTCGCCAACTCTGAACGGATCGCATCAGCATCACCGATCAGTACCGTGATGGCATCTGCGGGAAGTTCTTTCGAGGCCGATAATGCCCCGGCCATGGTTTCCGCGGGGGCATAATCTCCGCCGAGTATGTCAATTCCGATCTTCATGGTCTATCGTGTGGTGAAAATAGCCTCTAAATAAAAAACAGTTGACAAGGGCATCAGCCATTTGTCAACTGTCAGGTGTCAAATCCGAGGCGTGGATCAGACGGACTCTTCTTTCTCAAGGACCACACGGCCCTTATAATAGAGCTTACCTTCGTGCCAATGTGCACGGTGGAAGAGGTGAGGCTGACCGGTTGTAGGATCTACAGCTACGGTCGGCACTTCGGCCTTCCAATGCGTACGGCGCTTGTCACGACGGGATTTCGAATGTCTGTGTTTAGGATTTGGCATGACGTGTATTCTTAATGATTGTTTTTCAGTTCAGATTGATTTTTTTCAAAGCTTCCCAACGAGGATCGGGTTCTTCGCTGTTTTCTTGATGTTGATGGCGTTCGATTTGTCGCAGGATCTCAGGATTGCACGAAGTGGTGCCGTCCTCGTTATCCGGATGCACATTCCTCATCGGTATCATCACGGTGACATACTCGTAGATGAACTGGGAAAGATCGAGTTGGTGTTCTGAAACCGGAATCATGATCACCTCGTCGGATTCCTCCTCTGAGTGGTCGCCCAGCTTCACAATCAACTCACTATAACCTTCCAGCTCCAGCTCCAAATCATCCAGACAACGGTCGCAAGTAACTGTTACCGTGCCGCTCAATGTGAAGTCCAACAGCAGAAGATTTTCCTTCTTTTCCAGCACCACCAGCACATCCACGTTTCCATGCTGTACGATTGAATGCTCGAACTCTTGAAAGAACGTATCGCTTACTTCAAATTCGAATTCGTGCTCTCCTTTCGGAAGTGACCCGAACTCTATTACATAGTCCCTCGATCTTCCCATCGCTATGTTCCTGAATTTTAAGGGGGGACAAATGTACAGATTTCCTGATTGAAAGCAAAGGTTTGGAATAGGCACCCTTACAGAATCTCTTGCCTATCAGCATATTGCTTCTTTTATAAAATCTATATTCATTGCAATTCGTCGAGCTTCCAAGGTTGTTTCTAACTTTAAACCCTGTTTGTGCGAAAATTCCTCAAAATCCTCCTTTTTCCGCTGCTCTGGGTCTGGCGTTCGTTGTTCTTCATCAACGCCGTTTTGACCTTTTTTTTCCTTTATCCGCTGTTTTTCCTGCTTTTGCAGCATGAAAAATGGTTCAAATACGTCTTTTTGATCAAAAAATTCTGGGCGCACCTGATCATTATTCCTCTAGGCATTTTTTATCGCATCCAACGCAGCGAAGATTTGAAAAAGGACCAGGCCTATGTGGTTTGCCCCAATCATACGTCTTACCTGGACATAATGCTTATATATATAGCTGTTCCTTTCTACTTCCACACGATGGGCAAGGCGGAACTGCTGAAAGTTCCGTTGTTCAGGAAGTTTTTTGAAAGAATGAATATTCCGGTCAACCGAAAAAGCAGGGTAGATTCACATCGGGCCATGCTTCGTGCAGCCTCGGATCTTGACAAAGGGGTAAGCGTCACACTTTTTCCTGAAGGCACCATCTATCACAATGGTCCGGTCATGGGTCGCTTTAAAAACGGACCCTTCCATCTGGCCATCGAGAAACAAGTGCCTATTCTTCCGGTCACCTTCATGAACAACTGGCTGCTGTTACCCGATGATTTCCAACAGAGGGTCGGTCGCCCCGGTGTAGCCGATGTCATCATTCATCCGCCAATACCGACTACCGGCATGACTATGGATGATTTGGATCGTCTGAAACAGATGACCTACGATGTAATCAACGCTCCATTGTATCAGAAATATCAGGACTGGTACCCTGTAAAATGAAAAAGGACCCGCAATCGACGGGCCCTCTTTGTTTTTTCATTTATGCGTTCAACAATATTCGTCGAAGGCCATTTTCAGGTTCTCAGCAATCATTTCAGCAGAGCGGCCCTCGATATGATGACGCTCAATGAAATGAACCAGCTTCCCGTCTTTGAACAATGCAATGCAAGGCGAAGAAGGAGGATATGGCAAGGTGTATTTACGCGCTTGTGCAGTGGCTTCCATGTCTTGCCCGGCGAAAACTGTAAACAGGTGAGCAGGCTTTTTAGTGTGGTGCAGGGATAGCTTGACTCCCGGACGAGCCGTGCCGGCGGCACAACCGCAAACCGAATTAAGTACCAACAAAGCAGTTCCACTCGAAGAAGGGATGTTCTCATCCACGTCTTCAGGCGTGCGTAACTCCTGGAAACCGACATTGGTCAGCTCCTGGCGCATAGGGGTGCAGATGTATTCAGGATAAGGCATGATGATGAATTGTTTACACCGCAAAAATACGGAAGAAAGGTGTCGACCTGCATGAATTCCTCGTTTTTCGGTTGAATATCAAAACATAATCGAGCTTAAAAAGTTCATTTTCTTACATCGTCAAAGGAATCGGTCATTTACGTCAAACGTGCGAGGTGTTCAAAGCTAATTTGTGAGTATGCATCAGCTGAACACACAAACTTCCCGGTCATCCAAGCGACTTCTCGTATTGCTGCTTGTTTTATGGGTCATTGCAGCCTATACTGCAATGGCGCAAGACGTGCTTCCAAACAAAGTCTATCGAGTCACGGCCTACAAAAGGGGCGAGACCGCTGTCACTAGTCAGTCGAACCATGCTGAGGTCACGCCGCAACAACAGATTTACATACCCAATGCATTCACTCCCAACGGTGATGGCATAAATGACCGTTTCGGTGTAAAGGGCGAAGGGATATTGAATTTTTCGATGCGCATTTTCGACCGGTGGGGTGAAGTGATTTTCGAATCAGATGATCCGACCAGGACGTGGGATGGCAATTACCTGGGCAGACCTGTACAACAAGGTACATATGTATATCAAGTGACTAGCGAAGCCATGGGGCGACGTGCAAGGACCGGTGCAGTAACCGTGGTCCGATGATGTGATAACACACGTATCACGGAGAGGCCATCCGTCAGGATGGCCTCTCTTCATTTGGGAAGAGCCTGTACTCTTTTTTGTTAGTCAACTATACACTACATTCGGTACCGCAATAAGGGTAAAACCAAGACACGTCATGAGTACTTCCCGCTATCCGATGATCATGTTGGTTGACGACAATGAGCTGGATAATTTCATCAATAAAAAGCTCCTTGAAACCGAATCCTTCTCCTCGGAAATCCTTATTCATACCTCCGCGGTGAATGCACTCGATGATCTGAAAAAGCGTTCCGGTGACGCATCCCGACTTCCCAGGATCATTTTCCTGGATATCATGATGCCCGGCATGGATGGCTTCGGCTTCCTTGATGAGTTCGCCAAGTTGCCCGAGGATATCCGGAAATATTGTAAAATCGTCATGCTCTCTACGACGGAGAGTTTCAAAGACCTTAACAGAGCCAATCAGAGCCCGTACGTCTATAAGTTCCTGAACAAGCCGATGAACAAATCGGTTCTTGATGCAATCAATATCTGATCGCTCAGTTCCTTTTCTTTTTGAAAAACTGCTTCAGCAATGAGCTGCACTCCGATTCCATGATTCCTCCGGTCACAGCTGTCTTCGGGTGCATTATTTTTCCTGAAACGCCGATGAATCCGCGTTTCTCGTCCCTTGCCCCATAAACGACTGCGCCAATCTGTGTCCAGAACGATGCGCCTGCACACATTACACAGGGTTCCAAAGTCACGTACAACGTGCAACTGTCGAGATATTTACCGCCCAAATGGTTGGTTGCTGCCGTGAATGCCTGCATTTCTGCATGCGCAGTAGGGTCGTTCAACCGTTCGGTAAGATTGTGTCCTCTTGCAATGATTCTGTTTTCACATACGATCACAGCGCCGACCGGCACTTCGTCGGCCTCAAAAGCCCTCATGGCCTCTTTGAAAGCTTCGCGCATGAAATGCTCGTGTGAATGAAGTTGGGATTCCATCAGGCTGTAAAAATAATCCGTACAATCATACTAGTGACGTTTTTGACCTTCAGCATCCGCGTCAGGATTGCTATTTTTGCGTCTATAACTCTGGAATCATGTTTAGAAGCCATACTTGCGGGGAATTGTCCATTCGTGACATCGGTAAAAAAGTTGTGTTGTGCGGCTGGTTGCAGCGATCGCGCGATCTCGGTGGCATGACCTTCGTCGATCTTCGCGACCGTTACGGAATCACTCAATTGGTATTCGATATGGAAAGGGATGCCACACTCTGCCAATCCGCTCGTCAGTTGGGTAGGGAATTCGTATTGAAAGTGGAAGGAACCGTCACTGAACGTGCCAGTAAGAACCCCAAGCTATTCACCGGTGATATTGAAATCATCGTTTCCTCGTTTGACATACTGAATAAAGCCCTGCTTCCCCCATTCACCATTGAAACCAATACGGATGGTGGTGATGATATCAGGATGAAATACCGTTATCTGGATATACGTCGCGCTCCCGTAAGAGATGCGCTGCTGTTGCGTGCACGTGTAGCGGCCGCAACCCGTGAATATCTTGGAAAGCAGGATTTCGTAGAGGTGGAAACACCAGTACTCATCAAGTCCACTCCCGAAGGCGCACGCGATTTCGTTGTTCCGTCACGCATGAATCAGGGCGAATTCTACGCTTTGCCCCAATCACCTCAGACGTTCAAGCAATTATTGATGGTTGCCGGAATGGATCGGTATTATCAGATTGTCAAATGTTTTCGCGACGAAGATCTGCGTGCCGACCGTCAGCCAGAGTTCACGCAAATAGATTGTGAGATGAGCTTCGTCACGCAGGAAGACATCCTTCAGACATTCGAGGGCATGATGCGTCATCTTTTTACCGAAGTAAAAGGCGTCGATATCGGCGAACTGCCTCGCATGACGTATGCAGAGGCGATGTCAAGCTACGGTAACGATAAACCTGATATCCGTTTCGATATGAAATTGCATGACATGGCGGCAGTTGTGGGTGGCAAAGGCTTCAAAGTTTTCGATGAAGCAGGACTTGTAGTTGCCATCTGTGTCAAAGGTTGTTCGGAATATACACGCAAACAGTTGGACGAGTTGACGGAATGGGTCAAGCGCCCTCAGATCGGTATGAGCGGACTCGTATATGCGCGTTACAGCATTGACGGTTCTTTGAAATCGTCAGTCGATAAGTTTTATGACCACGATGCCCTTAAGAAATGGATGGATCATTGTGGCGCCAGTCCGGGCGACTTGTTATTGATACTTGCGGGCGCTCAGTCTAAGACCCGCAAAGCCATGAGTGAATTGCGTCTTGAGATGGGCGACAGGTTGGGTTTGCGAGACAAAGGCAGTTATAAGTGCTTGTGGGTGGTTGATTTTCCATTGCTGGAATGGAGTGAGGAGACATCCCGCTGGCACGCCATGCATCACCCTTTCACATCGCCCAAACCGGATGACTTTGACAAACTCGAGAAGGATCCTGGATCTGTACGTGCCAACGCCTACGATATGGTCATCAATGGTGTCGAAGTAGGAGGCGGATCCGTGAGGATCTATGACAAGGATCTCCAGCAAAAAATGTTCGAAGTACTAGGATTCTCTCGCGAAGAGGCACAACGGCAATTCGGTTTCCTTATGAATGCTTTCGAGTTCGGTGCTCCACCTCATGCCGGTATCGCATTCGGTTTCGACCGGCTTTGTTCATTGTTCGGTGGTGCCGATTCGATACGTGATTATATAGCGTTCCCAAAGAATAACTCCGGACGCGACGTGATGATCGAGTCGCCTTCTGAAATCAGTAACGAACAGTTGAAGGAGTTGGGCATTTCAGTTTCTCGCTGAAAGTATCAGTCAAGTTCGATCATTCCCTGCATTTGCGGGTTTTGGAAAGTCAGCTTCCCGCTTTTTTCCTGCAAAATGCGGAAGGGCTCCTCTTTCAGCAAAAGAAAACTGTCCAGGTCCGTGTAATCAGCAAGTCCCGTCAGCGTTAGCGCGGACGAGATCCCAAGTGTGGTTTCTACCATGCAACCGATCATTGTCCGAAGTCCTCTTTTACGGGCCTCTTTCAGTATCCTGACTCCCTGTAGGTAGCCCCCCGTCTTCATCAGTTTCATATTGATGCCGTGATACGCGGCAACCACATGATCCATATCCGGATCGTGAGTCACCGCTTCATCGGCAAACAGCTTGAACGGAGAGTATTTTTTCAAGTAAACAGCTTCGTCCATCAGTCTGCTTGGTAGCGGTTGCTCCACCAACTCAAGTGGGATACGTCGTATGCTTTCAAGGAAACGAATACAATCTTCTACATCGGTGAACGCCTCGTTCGCATCGAGCAGGATCTTTCCGGGATCGCAGGAGATGAGTTCATGCAGGAGATCAGCAGCAGAATCCCGGTCTATTTTGAGTTTTATCGACTCAAAGCGTTCCAATCGTTGCTTTTCATAGAATTCTCTGACAAGTCCTGGTTCCATGATCGGAATGGTGTAAGAAGTAGGTACTTCGTTACGATAAGAAACCTCAAGATATTTCTGAAGACTCTCCCTTTCGCAACGGTGTTGTTGATGCAACCAGGCCGATTCGATGGCGAAACGTAGAGCATAGGCTGTTCCTTCCTTTTCAAATGTTTCATGTAGCCGGTGGACATCGACTACGCCCTGTTCAAGTTTGTAAAGCAGTTTTTCAAATTGATCGGTCAGCATCTCCGGTGTTTCATCATACCGGATGTTGGGAGCCGCTTCTCCGTAACCGGTTCTGCCATTTTCGGAGTAGGACACGATGAGGTTCGTCTTCTCATCCGTAGCATTCCTGGATATTTTCCATGTATACCGTAAAGGAAGCCTTAGGGGCTTCAGGTTCCATTTTGCAGTTGATTCCATGCAGATTTCAAGTATGATTACAAATGAAAAATCCCCCGATGATTCATCGGGGGATTTCGCTGACCGCTGCTAGAACGGTGAAGCGCTAAGATTACTTCTTCTTCTTAGCAGCTTTCTTAGCTTTCTTAGCTACTTTTTTCTTAGCAGCTTTCTTTGCTTTTGCCATTGTTGTTGGTTTTTTGATTGTTATGACTATTCAAACATAGTAAATAAAAAAAGGTTACACTTCATACACCTTATTTTTTTTTCACATCGGATTGTTGATTACGTGAATCATCTTTTCGAGCATCGAAGCATGCATCAATCGATTGTCACAGAGTTCTTCGACGCTCTGAACATCCCATCAGTAGCCGTGTTCAGCACATTGATGATTTTATTCGCTTCTTTTTTCTTTTGTGAATACTGCATTCGTATGCTTAGTGATCTTGCATTATCAACATGATGTTGGCAGATTGAACGTCAACGCATCGGAGCTGTATCCTCGAGTGTATCATCCACTTTTTGACCTTCAGGATGGTTGTAATCGTATCCTTTTCACCGATGATGAGCGTATAACGATGCACATCCGCTCATGATTTACAGTTTTCAGGATAAATTGAAGTCGCAACAACTGCAGAATCTCCGTTATCTCACGGTGTTTGCTGCATTGGTGGTGACGGCACTCGGATTCCTATTCGAGTTCTTATATCATGATGGTTGGATACTGTTGACAGGCTTGATCGTATCAATGGGGCTCACGATCAATTTTCTACTTTCCTACTACAACAATGCGGTAAAACGACATTTTCATACCGTGACCGATTTCACCATCGCTGTTTTGCATGTATGGGCGGTTTTTGTCGCGTACCAGCGAGATTTCGAAATCATGGTGTTGCTTCCTGTCGCTATCTCGATATTCACTTTCTCTCTCGTATTCGATCGTGTTTTTAAATCTGTCGCATTCATTTTCTTCCTTACAACGCTCATGCTTGTCTTGATGTTGGTGAAACGCGGATGGGAGCCTCAATATACCGTTGCGATCATCACCTTGTATTCAGGTGCGCTTCTTTCAGACCAGATCCAAAAGCGTAAAAGGGAGTTCCACCGTGAGATAGCCAATCAGGAAAACAGATTTTCTGCTCTCGTTGAACACATGAACGACGGACTTATCTACGCCGATTCGGATTGGAAGATCGTTTCCGTAAGCGAACAGTTCTGCCGTATCAGCGGATATTCGAAAAGCCAACTGAAAGGAAAGGATATACGCGAACTTGTACCTGATGCGTCGGCGAAAGACTTTTTCGGGAAATTGGACTCAGGAGAGAATTCACGGGCTGAATTCCATATAGCGCCTGCTTCCGGATCATCCCTCTCCATTCGTGTGAACGGGGCGCCGTATCTTGACGAAAATGGAAGCAGGAGCGGTACCATGTTGGTGTTCACTGATATCTCTTCACTCAAGCAGACACAGGAACTGCTGAAGAAACGGGAAGAGGGATACAGGACCTTCATCGACCAGAGCGCAATCGGGATCTGGCGGATCGATTATCTCCAACCTGTACAAGTGAACATGCCTATCGACCAACAAGTGGAACGCCTGCTTGAATCGGGTATCATCACCGAGTGCAATGACTTCATGGCCAGGTTGTACGGCTATTACGAATCAAAAGACCTTATCGGAAAACCGCTCAGGGATTTTTATCTGTACGATTCCGATTCGGATCGCGAAAAAGTTCACGCCATGCTCAGGCATTATGTCATGTCCGGTTATCGTATCAGTAATTCGGAGTCAAAAGAACATGACCGCGAAGGCAATGTCCGCTATATGCTCAACAACAATATTGGGATCATTGAAAATGGTCGCCTCATCAGGACCTGGGGCGTACAGGCCGATATCACTGAGCGTAAATCAACCGAAAAGGAGCTTCGCGAGGCATATCAGGAGCTTGATACTTTTTTCTACAAGGCTTCACATGACTTGAAGGGACCCATTGCCAGTATGCTTGGTGTCGTGCACTTGGGTCAGATGGACACTGATGATCCTCAAATCTCGCGTTATTTCAGTATGATCGAGTCCAGTGCCCAACGGCTTGATCGGACATTGATGGAGCTTATAGAGCTGGCACGGACACGCAAGGGAGCGAGCAAGGTAAGCTCTATAGGATTGAGAAGTTTTCTCGACAGGATCCTCGCAGAGCTGGAACATCTTCCTAAGTTTCCTAAAATCCGATTCGATATCCTTATCGATGAGGATACGGAAGTGCAGACAGATAGAGTCTTGCTTCAATCTGTTTTGAAAAATCTCGTACATAATTCCATCAATTACTGCAGTAGAACCGAACCGCGGATCCGTATTGCAGCCCGTGAACTCGCTACGCACATCGAGCTCGAGGTTACTGACAACGGGGAGGGTATTCCGGAATCGATACGGCCACGTATTTTCGATATGTTCTATCGTGGCCACCAGGAATCGGATGGTTCCGGACTTGGATTGTTCGTTGTCAAGAATGCGCTCGAAAAGATGGGTGGATCCATCCGATTCGAGACATCCGCCGGCAAGGGAACATCCTTTTATGTTTCTTTGCCAAAAATCCTGCTGGAAGTCTGATAGCTTTCCGCCAATCTTCACAGGTCATGATGATACGTATAGAACATCTGGGTATAGCCGTAAAAGAGCTCGCTTCAGCCAACAGCCTTTTCGAAGCTTTACTGGGCATAGCACCCTACAAGTCCGAGACTGTGGAACGGGAAAAAGTGATCACATCCTTTTTCAAAGTAGGTGAATCGAAAATAGAATTGCTGGAAGCCACCGATCCCGCAAGCCCTATTTCGAAATTCATTGAGCGCAAAGGCGAGGGAATCCACCATGTAGCCTTTGAGGTAGAGGACATACGCGCTGCGATGGAACGTCTTCGCTCATTAGGATTTGAACTTTTATCGGACGAACC
>JBJSZR010000601.1:0-1593 GCA_046090385.1 Bacteroidota bacterium | reverse complement strand
AACTGTTCGGTAAACCACCGTTGAATCCGGAGCCCTCCAAAAAAGAACGGGAATTGCTGGCCTTCTTTCCTTACATGGACAAGGAGCTTCGCAAGACAGGCATGACTCGTGAGTTACTTCAAACAAGCGCAAAGGTGTTTTGAATGAAATCGCTCTTGGTGGAAAGGAATTAGTATCCATCAAGTCAAAGCTTGATCGCATCAACGACCTCTACATCAACGGCGATCTTGACAAAGCAAGTTACATCGATAGCAAAGAGCGCTACACGCGGGAACAATCACGCTTGAAGCAACAACTTGAATCACTCAACTCTCGCAAAGGTGATTCGATGGACTTCGTAGAATCATCGCTTTCCTACCTCACTTCACTTGCAGAGCGCTTTACTAATGCCAGTTTCAATTTCAAGCGGCGATTGATTGGTTCGATATTTCCCCAAAAAGTAATTTTTGAAAATGAAACTTATCGAACCATTGGAACCTCGACCCTCATCGAGTCGATATTCCTGAAAATCAATCATTTACAGGCTGAAAAAACAAGGGGCGGAACGAAAAAATCCGTTCCGCCCACTTTGGCTCCCCCTCCTGGGCTCGAACCAGGGACCCTCTGATTAACAGTCAGATGCTCTAACCAGCTGAGCTAAGGAGGAATGTTCCTTCTCTACGGACACTTCCGCGGAGAAGACCCATTCGACCTCGCCTTTAAAGCTCATCCGCATTACCCGGACGTAAAGCACACAGAAACAGAGGTTGTTTCGGGGGTCACAAAAGTACAAAACGTACCGGAATTAGCAATATCTTAGCCCTAAATTCCTTCAAAAATGAGCTTAATAGTCGTCGGTACCGTCGCTTTTGACGCTATAGAAACGCCTTTTGGCAAAACAGACAAGATCATCGGTGGTGCCGCCACCTACTCAGGTATCTCCGCATCCTATCTTACCGATAACATCAAACTTGTTTCAGTTGTAGGTGATGATTTTCCTCCCGAAATGCTCCAAAAATTCGGAAAAATGGGCATTTCTATCGAAGGTCTTCAAGTCAAACAAGGCCAGAAAACCTTCTTCTGGAGCGGTCGCTACCACGAAGACATGAACTCGCGCGACACTCTGGATACTCAACTGAACGTACTATTGGATTTCGACCCGATTGTCCCCGCCTCTTATCAGGATTGTGAGTTCCTCATGCTCAGCAACCTTATGCCACAGTTGCAGAAAAAAGTCATCGAACGCCTCCACAAACGCCCTCGACTCGTCGTAATGGACACTATGAATTTCTGGATGGAAACACAGTGGGACGCATTGATGGAAAATATCGGCCTCATCGACGTGCTCACCGTAAATGACGCAGAAGCACGACAACTCACAAACGAATATTCTCTTGTGAAAGCCGCCCAAAAAATCTTGTCGATGGGTCCACAGTACCTGATCATCAAAAAGGGCGAACATGGTGCTCTGCTTTTCCATAAAGACCAGGTCTTCTTCGCCCCTGCTCTTCCCCTCGAAGACGTATTCGATCCTACCGGCGCTGGTGATACCTTTGCCGGCGGTTTCATCGGACATATCGCACGTACGCGCGACATTTCTTTTGACAACATGAA
>JBJSZR010000600.1:0-11858 GCA_046090385.1 Bacteroidota bacterium | reverse complement strand
TATCGCCTGTGAACCTAAGAAAGGTGAAACTCCTTCCACCTCAGGATGTTTTTCCAGCAGTGAAATGATCTGATAACCGTTACGAATCTTGTTCAGCTCATCTTTCGGCTTTTGGTTATTAACGACCACCATCCTTCCGCTGTCAAGCTCGAACTGTTCAAGCAGGCTCGGTCTGTTCTTTTCAGGCTCGTTATAGATATGGATGTTGGCAGTGGTGTTGATTGTCTGATCGATGAAAGTCGATTGGAATCCTGTCATCAGTCCAGCCTGGAAAATGAAAATCATGCTTCCAAAGGTTACTCCAAGCATGGCTACAATCGTCTGTCTTTTTTTGGAAAGCAGGTGAGTCGCGGCGATTCGCAGTATCGGATTCTTAGTTTTCAAACCGGAATTCACTTGATTATGGTTTCATCGCCGGTCAATCCCTCGATCACTTCGATGTGCTGCAAGTCTTCCAAACCTTTACGGATCGTTCTGGGTTTCTCTTCACCTTCCACTTTTATCTGGTTCCCGTTTTTGACATAATCTCTTGGTACCACCAGACAATTCTTTTTCGTACCTATGACGATATTCCCCTCTACTGACATACCTGAAAATAACGGGCAGTCCGGTATAGATGTGATGTCTGCTTTTACGCGCGATGATTTGTTGTTCAAGATGACTTTTGGTACTATCTCTGTGATCGTACCCTTGAATGGTTTGTCAGGATAAGCATCGATTCCGAATATTACCTGTTGCCCCAACTTCACCAATCCTATATCTGTTTCATCTATTGACAGTTCCACTTCAAAACTGTCTGCGGCTCCCATTTCCACAATCAGGCTTTGTGCTGTTACCAAGTCGCCGACTTTTGGGACCACATCATATACCTTACCGTCAATCGCAGCTGTAAGCACATAATCATTGCGGGTTGAACGTTGAGATCTGGATTGATTTACGGCATTAAGGTATTCAGTTCTTGACCGGTCAGTTGCAGACTGATAATTCGACTTGCTTCTTTGGTAGGCGCTTCTGGATAGGTCCAGCTGCGTTTTAGATTGGTCAAAAACCACGCGACTGATTGCGTCCTCTCGCAGTAATGACGAGTTTCTGACGAAATTGATACTGTCCAATTCATATTTGGATCTTGTCGCTTGTAAGTCCTCCCTGATGCTGGAAAGCAAGGGGCCGTTGGAATCCGCATTCCTTCTCGCCAGGTCTTCGATATTACTCGCGCTGCTTATAGCGAATTCATTGGCTTCATTTCTGAGTGTCACCAACGGTTCTCCGGCATGAACCATATCGCCGGATTTCACATGGATCTTATCGATGTATCCGGGAAATCTGGCAATAACCAGATAATGGTTCAATGGTAATATCTTGCCGGATGCATAAACAGCCTGTGTGATATCCTTCGTCTCCGCTGATGCTTTTTCTGACTTGTTACAGGACCAAAGAATGATGATGGCCGTAAATACCAATGAAACTGTTGGAGTGATTTTCATGGATTGTCAGATTTCTGCTTCTATCAGTTGATCCACTCCTTTTGGCATCAAGCCTTCGTCAAGCTTCTTGCCGGATATCCTCCTTAGCCTGTTCCGGCTCCTCTCCATCAGCAGGTACATGACAGGAACCAGGATCAAGGTTAAAAAGGTGGCGAAACTGAGTCCGAAAATCATAGTCCAGGAGAGTGGTCCCCAGAAAGCTGTGCTGTCGCCACCGAAGTATATATGCGGATTGAATTCGGTGAACAAGGCCGAGAAATCGATATTCAGACCTATTGCCAATGGTATCAAGCCCAGCATGGTGGCAGATGCCGTCAGAATCACCGGTGTCATTCTCGTCCTTCCTGCCTCTACGATCGCGTCGAATGTTGGTATCCCTTGCTCGCGCAGCAGATCGGTGAACTCGACAAGAAGTATCCCGTTTCTAACCACGATTCCTGCCAGAGCTATGATGCCTACACCGCTCATTACGATTGAAAATTCCATCTTGAAAATAGCAAAGCCAAGGAAAACTCCGATGATGCTGAACAGGATTTCAGTGAGGATGATGAATGGTTTGCCGATTGAATTGAACTGAATTACCAGTATCAGTATGATCAGTAGAAGCGATGCTAACATGGCACCGCCCAGGAAGGCTGATGTTTCTGCCTGCTCTTCCTGAGATCCTGTCATCTGTATGCTGACTCCATCACGGGCATTGAATTCTTCGATCGCTTTTTGTACTTCACCGACCACTTCGTTTTCATTATATCCTGTTAACACATTCGATGCGATCGTGACAACGCGTTTTTGATTCTTTCTTTTGATCACTCCATAGGTGTCCGAGTAGTGGATGTCAGCAAAAGCGGACACGGGAACGTTTCGAACCATCCCGCCCATGCTCATGTCACGGTAAAGCACTTTCAGGTTACGCAGAAGATCGATATTGTAACGCTGTGCATCCTGGTATTTCAGTACGATGTTATAATCGTCCTTGTTGTCGCGGTATTTTGAAATATCAGTTCCGAGCACACCAAGGAATATTTCGTTTCCAATAGCATAGGTCGAGATGCCTTCTCTGTTGGCACGTTCGCGGTCTATATCGAATACAACCTGAGGTTTCCTGTCTTGTAAGTCGCTCCTTAGTTCCTCGACACCATCTATCCTCATCGAATCGAGAAATCGTTTCAACGATTTGCTTTCCTCTACAAGCTTGGCATAATCGTCTCCGCTAATTTCGATGTTGACGGGTTTGCCGACAGGTGGACCTCCTTGTTCTTGTGCAACGGTGATTTCTGCACCGGGTATACCTTTCACCGCTTCTCGGATCTTATCAAGGTATTCTTTTGTGGATTCACCATTTCTCTCTCCGAATTGGACGAATGCAACCGAAATCTTGCTCTTGTTCGGATAGTCTCCCTGGTCTTCATCCGCAGGATCGGAAACAGCCACGGTTACATTGGTGATCACTGATTTGATTATGGGATTTGGCCATCCGACAGCTTTATAAACGCGGGATTCCACTATTTTGGTCACCGAGTCGGTCTGGGCCTGATCCGTTCCGACAGGAAGATTGGTATAGACATACACGAAATTCGGATCCGCTATTGGGAAGAAGCTGACCCCGCCGTTTCTGATTCCCAGCATGACTATCGATATCACAAAAAGCGCTACGGTAGCCATGACCATTTTCCATGGGCGGTGAAGACACCAGACTAGCAATTTTCGATAATTGTTCTGAAAACGTGGCCAGCTGTTTTCCTGGAACCTTCTGATCCAATGGCGTATAAAATAGTGGTTGGCCAGAAAAAGCAATAGGCAGACAACCCCGAAGTTTCCAGCCCCGAAGTCGATGATGTACCCGATTATGATTGCGACTCCGAGAAAAATCAATGAACGCTTGATGAATTTCTTTTCTTCCTTGTCGTGCGGTTTCATGAATTGGACCGCGAATACCGGGTTGATGATGTATGCGACCAGAAGTGAAGCGGTCAATGTGATTATCAATGTGACCGGCAGGAAGAACATGAATTTCCCGATCACCCCTTTCCAGAAAAGCAACGGAAAAAATGGTGCAAGGGTTGTCATAGTACCGGAGAATACAGGAAGGAAAACCTCCCCAGCCGCTAGTTTTGCCGCTTCCAGGATGTTTCGCTTTCCATTTGCGAAAATCCTATGTGTATTTTCAATCACGACTATGGCATCATCCACTACGATGCCCAATGCGAGCAAAAAGGAGAAAAGCACGATCATATTCAGAGTGAATCCGATAGCAGGCATCACAAGGAATGCAAGGCACATGCTTAGCGGTACTGACAGTGCAACGAAAAAGGCGTTTGTTGTGCCCATGAAGAACATAAGGATCACGAATACAAGGATGAATCCTATGATGATCGTATTGATAAGGTCATGTAGTGTGGTCCTTGTCTGCTCACTTTGATCGCCGGTAAGTGTCACCTTGAGGTCTTTAGGCCATTCGTTTTTTTTCAAGCCATCCATCAATTCGACTATCTTATCGGAAGTTGAAATGAGATTTTCGCCCTTTCGTTTTATGATGTTCAGAGTGATTACGTTTTTCTTGTCTAGGCGGGCGAAACTCTGTTGTTCCTTGAAAGCGTCTTTCACATCTGCGATTTCCTGCAGATAGACATGGTTGCCCTCCGTGGAAGTCACCACAAGGTTCTTCAGCTGATCTACAGACCTGAACTCTCCTGATACATTGAGCGATCTTCGTACTCCATCCATTCTTACAGAACCTCCCGGTATGGTGAGATTTTCTGTCTGGATTGTTCTGGCGATATCACCTAACGTGATTCCAGCTGCCTGCATCCTCAGCATATCCACATTCACCTGTATCTCCCGCTCAAGCGCTCCGATGATATCGACCTTTTTGATTTCCTTCATGCTTTCCAGTCTGTCCTTCGCTTCATCAGCGAATTCCTTCAGTCGGTTCAAATCGTAATCCCCGCTGATGTTGACTTGCATTACAGGAAGGTCTGCGAAATTTATATCGATGATCTCAGGGTCGTTTTTCAGGTCTTTCGGTAGGTCTTTCTTAGCCCTGTCCACGGCATCTTTCACTCGTTGCTTGGCTTCTTCGGTCTTCACATCCGAACCGAATTCGACTACGATACTGCAGTAGTCCTGAAGCGAGTTGCTCTTTATTTTTTTTACTCCAGCAACACTTTTACATTCCTTTTCAATAGGTCTTACTATGAGATTTTCTATATCCTTCGGTGAAGTTCCGGGATATATTACGCTCACGTATATATTGGGCAATGATATGTCGGGAAAATTTTCTTTCGGCAGATTGTTATAGGCCGAAATTCCTGCCAATGAAAGAATCAGCGTTATGACGAATATCGCCGTGCGATTGCTTATCGCCCATGAGGAGGGCTTGAATTCCTTGTTGATTTCCTCTTTCATCCTGTTTAATGCTTACGGCTTTCAAGCCCGATTTACTTGGATATGATGTCGCCTTCCATGATACTTTGGTATCCGGTAGTGATGACCTCGTCCCCTTCTGAAACTCCTTCCTTGATTTCCGTATTGCCATTGTAGGTGACTCCCGAAACTACTTTTCTTCGCTTTGCAACGAGTTTGTTTCCCGCTTTTTCTGCGACAAATACATATTCGCCATCACCTGATTTTTGAATGGATGCGACAGGAAGAGTGAATGCGGAGGGATTCGTGTAATCGACGATTTTAAGTATCGTGATCATATTTGGCTTTAGTTCCTCATGCTTTTCGTTCATTCTGACTTCCACATTGAATGTCCTGTTCAGTCGGTTGATGGCGCTCCCGGCATAGTCCAGTCTGGACGGAATCTCTTTATTGATATCCGGGAATTTCAAGATGACCGGGTTGCCTGTTTTTATGGAAGAGATATAGGACTCAGCGACTTCTCCTGTGACCTTCATGTTACGCTGATTCACGATACGCATGACCGGCATGCCCGGAGCAAGGCTTTGGCCGCTCTTTATCATGACCTGATCGACTGTGCCGTTGATAGGGGATTTTATGACGCTCATGGACATTTGCTGTGAAACACCGGCTAATCTCTTTTCAAGGGCCTCCTTGTTGGTTTTGGCCTGAAGGAATTGCATTTCAGTACCTATCCTTTGTTGCCATAAATTTTCCTGACGTCGATACATCTGTTCAGCCAGGTCAAGCTGAGATTTGACTTCGTTGTAGCCTTGACGAACTACACGGTCATCCATGCGGGCAAGAGTCTTTCCTTTGTAAACCTGATCACCTGTTTTAACATAAACAGCTGTCACATTCCCCATTGATTCAGCTCCGATGGTCACATCTTCGTCGCCTTCGATTCTTCCCTGGACCTCCACATAATGATAGAAGGAGTCGGCTTTCATCACTGTCGTAGCGATCAGTTTGCCCTCTTTGGAGTTCCTAAGCGTATCATTCGCAGAGATCTCAGCCTCTAGTTGCGCGATTTTTTTTCGAAGTTCCGCTTGTTCTTTTTTAAGGGCTTTCAGTTGTTCTGTTTTTGCCTCCCTGGATTCCTGTGAACATGCTGTTGCCAGAACAATCATCAAGGCGGCTGTGAGTCTGTTTCTCATAATGCAAACGGTTATTGGATGTATCAATATTCGATATTGCCTACTGCCAGTTCGTAGTCGATTTTTGCGATGATGGCGGAATAGACAGAATTAAAATAGTTGGATTGCGCTTCACGCAATTGTGTTTCGGAATCAAGAACCTCTAAGTTGGAACCTACGCCCTGATCGTATTTTACCTTTGCGGTTCTTACGACTTCTTTTGCGAGTGTCAGGTTTTGTTCCTGCAAATCGAGTGTCCGTAATGCGTCTTCAAGTGTAAGCCTGCTGTTTTCCGCCTGCATTGTCACCGCATTTTCGAAATTCGTGATCTCGTTTTTTATTTTTTCCAGCCTGAATTCATTCTGCTTTATTTTGGCGCTTTTCTGAAAGCCATCGAAGATGGGGATGTTCAGAGTCGCACCCAGGATTCCAGTCGGGTACCATCTTCTGGAAGGATCAAGTAAGTTGAATGCATCACGTTGCGCCGTCGTGCTTAAATTGGCAAACCCTACAAGAGATGGATAATAACCTACGCGATAGCGCTTCACATTGTATTCCTGCAGACGGTATTGTGTTTTGAGTATGTCGTATTCTATCCGCTTGGTTACATCCACAGTGGAAGTGCCTGTAGTGAGTGCTTTTACTTTTGATATATCCAGTGAGTCGGAAAGTTCTATCTGGTTTCCAATTTGCATGCCCATTTGGAATTTAAGCAGGTTTTCAGTGGCAGCTTCCATGTTTTCGATCCGGTCCTTCTCGCTCACAATGTTGTTGTAGGCAAGATTGACCCGGTCCAGGTCGATTTTTTCTACAAAACCATTGGAATAAAGCGCTTTTGTGTCTTTCTTAAGTTTGAACAGGCGACTGATGTTTGCATCAACCACTTTTTTTCGTTCACGCACAAGCAGTAAGGAATAATAGGCTTTATAGACTGCTGACGCGGTTTCGATTCTAGTCCTTTTCAGGTTCTTTTTGGCTAATTCACGGATGGTTTTGGTTGCCTGTACACCTATGAGATAAGATGGGTCGAAAAGCAACTGTGTGGCAGTAACACCTACCGTGCTTTGCCATTGGGTTCCGAAACGTACAGGGACGAATGAGCCGGGAGCTCCTCCGAAAAACTCACCAGGTATCAGACTGGTTGGCAGTTCGAAGAAATCCTTCATATCAATCGATCCATTGAATTGCGGTAATCCCATTCCGATTATTTCTTTGACCTGAGCATCAGAAATCTTGGCATCGAGTGACGCGTTTGAGACGTCTTTCTGGTGCGCCAACGCATAATCAATGGCTTCTTTTGCGGATAGACGCATTGTGCTGTCCTCCTCATTTGCAAAAGAAGTATAGGGCAATATCATGCAAAGCATGAATGACATGGCCTTTGAACCGTATTTTCTGAAGTTTCTCATTCTTCTTCTTGAATTTGCTTGTAGCGGTTGATGAGTTTGTGTCCTTTGATTGTCACTATGCCATGCAGGAAATGATCCAGTAATGCAATCTGAACTTGTAGAATGTTGAACTTAGTAGGGGGGTAGACGACTGGGTTATAGCCAAGTTCTACCTCTTCCATCCTCAGTCGTGCGAGTATCTTGACTTCTATTTCCTTTCGGTATAAACCTGACTTAATTCCACTTTTCATGTTTTCATCCAGAAATTGAAGGATGTTCCGTTCTTTGAATTCCTGGAACCGTTTCCATGAACGTTGATGGTATTTTTGCAAATCATAAACCACGACAGGACTCATCTTGCTCATCATGTTCGATAATGAACTAAGCAACAGTAGGATCTCATGGATGGGATCATGCGCATTCTTTCTGATCGCCTCCATGTCGTTGTCCTGCTGTTTCAACTCAAGTACCGTAAGTTCGTGAACCAGTTCGTCTTTGTCAGTATAGCATTGGTAAATGGTTTTTTTGGAAATACCAAGATGTGCCGCGATGTCATCCATCGTGACGCTTCTCATGCCATGCCTGAAAAAAAGCTCCCTGGCGCCATCGAGAATCCGATCCTCGATCTCTATCATCTTTGTAGAATTCATAGCAAGCCTCAAAACTATGGAAACTTTAAACAGGTTAAAAGTTTCCATAGCGCTAACCTCCACTATTTTAGTTCCATTTATGGGAAGCATTGTCTTAGTTTTTCATAATCGATTGAAATATGGCTCGTTGCATCACGTACTTAGCTTTAGTAAATTTGCAACTCCAACATGTCAATAGGCTCCCTTTCTGCAATTTCTCCGGTCGATGGTCGATATCATAGACAAACATCCAGTTTATCCCCATTTTTCTCTGAATCGGCCCTGATCAGATATCGATTAAGGGTTGAGGTTGAATATTTTATCGCATTATGCGAATGGCCGGTGGGCGATTTGGGAAAGGCTGATAAAAGTGCTTTTGCCCTCTTACGTTCTTCCTACTCCGATTTCACTGAAGCGGATGCTTTGGATGTCAAGAATAAAGAGCGGATCACTAATCATGATGTGAAGGCGCTGGAATACTTTCTTAAAGAAAAAATGTCCGGTACCTCTTTATCGGAGATGAAAGAATTCGTTCACTTCGGACTTACTTCACAGGATATAAACAACACGGCATTTCCTCTAGCCATCAAGGAGGCCACCGCGCAGGTGTATCTTCCGGAGCTCCGCTCAATCATCCAACGGCTCGAATCTTTTGCAATCGAGTGGAGTCCCATAGCCATGTTGTCTCGTACACATGGTCAACCTGCTTCGCCGACCCGCCTCGGAAAGGAAATGATGGTTTTCGTTGAGCGTTTGTGTGCTCAGCTTGTCTCTTTAGAATCCATTCCCTTCTGTGCTAAGTTCGGAGGCGCTACCGGTAATTTCAATGCACATCATATCGCTTTTCCTCAGGTCGATTGGAAAGCTTTTGCTGATGATTTCGTGTCAAAGAAGCTTGGACTTGTGCGCTTGCAGCATACTACCCAGATCGAGCACTACGATCAGTTATGTGCTTTGTTCGATGTGATGAAGCGTATCAACAACATACTCATTGATCTCAACAGGGATATCTGGACCTATATTTCAATGGACTACTTCAAGCAACGCATCAAAGAGGGTGAGGTCGGTTCATCAGCGATGCCTCATAAGGTGAATCCTATTGATTTTGAAAATTCAGAAGGTAATCTAGGTATGGCCAATGCCATTTTCGAGCACCTATCCGCCAAGCTTCCCATCAGCCGATTGCAACGTGATCTTACCGATTCCACTGTCTTGCGGAATGTGGGTGTTCCATTCGCACATTCGTTGATCGCTTTCAAATCGCTTGAAAAGGGGCTTGATAAACTTCTTGTGAACAAAGATGCCATTGAAAAGGATCTTCAAAGGAATTGGTCGGTCGTTGCTGAAGCGCTTCAAACAATTCTCCGTCGTGAAGGTGTTGCCGAGCCTTATGAACTGCTGAAAGGTCTGACACGAACCAATAAGCCAATCGATAAGAAAGTCATCGACGATTTCATCGATTCCCTCCAAATCAATGATACTGTCAAATCGGAATTGAAGTCAGTGACTCCATTCAACTATACCGGTATTTGACCCATGAAGGTGACTGGTTTCACTTTTGTCCGTAATGCAGTGCAGTACGATTATCCGGTAGTTGAAGCCATAACATCTGTCCTTCCTGTTTGTGATGAATTCGTAGTGCTTGTAGGTGATTCTGCGGATCATACCCGTCAATTGATTGAAGGGATCGGATCACCTAAGATCAGGATCATCGACAGTATTTGGGATGACACACTCCGTGCAGGTGGGAAAGTACTGGCTTCGGAGACGGATAAGGCTTTCAGCCAGATATCTTCAGACACGACGTGGGCCTTCTATATTCAGGCCGATGAAGTAGTCCATGAAAAATATCTTCCCGCTATCCTAAAAGCCATGCAATGCCACGCGGGCGACCGCAAGGTAGAAGGACTTCTTTTCAGATATCAACACTTTTACGGTTCGTATGATTTCATCGGTGATTCAACTCGATGGTATCGTAATGAGATCCGAATTGTGAGGTTCGATCCCCAAGTCAGGTCTTATCGCGATGCTCAAGGGTTCAGGAAAGCAGGACGACTCCTCAGAGTTAAACCCGTTGAAGCATATATCTATCACTACGGTTGGGTAAAGCCTCCAGAGAAACAACAAGCCAAACAGCGTGAGTTTCATAGATTGTGGCATCCGGATGAAAAGGTTATCGAAATGGTGGGCGACAATTCTGTTTTCGATTATTCTCGCATCGATTCACTGACCCGTTTTCAGGATACTCATCCGGCTGTTATGAAAGCCCGCATCGCATCCAAGAATTGGCAGTTCGATTTCGATCCCACCAAACGCAGGCTTTCGTTTAAAGTTAGATTCAAGTTTTTTATCGAGAGAATGACCGGATGGAGAATCGGGGAGTACAAGAACTTCAAGGTCATTTGACCTGGTATTGTGTGGAGAAAATCATCCTGTCGGAATTCAGTTCGACTCCCCCCATCCACTGACCAAAACATCTGCCAGATGCATCATTTTCACTTGTTTGCCTTGGTTACGCATGAAGCCTTGCATATGCATAAGGCATGAAAGGTCTGTGGAAATAAGATAATCTGCACCCGTTGCTTCTACGAATTTTGATTTTTGCTCTGCCATGCCTACGGCAATGGGTTCGTATTTTACCGAGAAGGTGCCTCCGAACCCACAACATGTGTCGGTATCCTCCATCTCCCGAAGTTGAAGTCCCCGCACATTCGCCAGTAACTCACGTGGTTCTTTCTTGATTCCGATTTCACGAAGTCCGCTGCACGAATCATGATAGGCAGCAGTTCCTTCCAATCTTGCACCGAAATCGGTCACACCTGCCACATTCACCAGGAACTCGCTTAGTTCATAAATGTTGTTCTGGATGTACTTGTAACGGTTATGATATGCTGAATTATGGAACATCTCCGTGTAATGGTTCTTCACCATTCCCACGCAGGAAGCGGAGGGAGAGACAATCGGACGTTCATTGGGAAAATCGTTGATGAATTTTTCAGCAACGTCCCTGCACATGTTCCAGTAACCGGCATTGTAAGCAGGCTGGCCGCAGCATGTCTGGTTGGCATTATAATTCACCTTACAACCGGCTCTTTCCAGGATCCGTATCATGTTCCATGCTGTGGAGGGATATATCTGGTCGATGAAGCAAGGGATGAAAAGATCGACTTCCATGGTGCTGACGGCTGTTAATTATTCGGTAATGGCTTGCAACTGATCCTGCTTTCCTACGCGAAGTAACGAAATCAAGCCCAAAATGAAAAAAAAGCAAAGGATGATGATGCTGTTACGCATGCTTCCAGTCAGTTCGATCACATAACCGAAGACAAATGTACCGATGACGGTGCCCAGCTTGTCGCAAACGTCATAAAAGCTGAAATAGGAAGCATGGTCACGTGTTGCAGGAAGCAATTTGGAGTAGGTTGATCTTGACAGCGATTGAACTCCTCCCATCACCATTCCTACACCGGCACCGAGTAGGATGAAGAACAGCTGTACGTCAACCCCGTATTTCTTATCGCAGAAGTAGGCCCCAATGCATACTGCCACCCATGCAGCAAGATTGATGGAAAGCGCACTGATATTTCCGAAGTGTGCAGAAAGTCTTGAGAAAATCCCGGCACCGATGATCGCTACGAATTGTATGACCAATATCGTGGCAATCAAAACCGATGAATCCAATTTCAATTCGCTGGCTCCGAAAAGTGTTGCGACATACATCACGGTTTGTACCGCCAGATTATACAAGAAGAAGGCAAGGAGAAACCGTTTTAGTCGGGAGGTATGACGAAGTTCATACCATACTTTTTTCAGTTCTAC
>JBJSZR010000599.1:0-2834 GCA_046090385.1 Bacteroidota bacterium | reverse complement strand
TTTCAGAATTTCCAAAGCCACTTTCCCATTGACGGCCGTAGTCACCTTAGCGCCATTCCGCTTCAGATATGTCTGCGCCAGAAACTGATTATGCTCATTGTCCTCTACCAGTAAGATATGCATCTGTTCCAGCAGGTTTTTCTGCTCCACTTGAATCGACTCTTCATTTTCCCTGACTTGTTCCTGTGTCGCCGTCGGATAAGTCAGCTCGACAATGAATTCGGATCCTTTTCCGACCTGACTGTTCAACCTCACGGTACCACCATGAAGTTCAGAAAGTGATTTCACGATATTGAGCCCTAAACCGGTACCTCCGTACATTCGGGTGGTGGAGGATTCCGCTTGTGTGAATCTCTCGAAGATGGTCTCTGCCTTCTCTGCAGGAATGCCTATGCCTGTATCCGTCACTGAAAATCTAATCTTGATTTCATCATCTTGCCGTTGGAGTTCCATCACCTTCAATTCCACATATCCGGAAGATGTGAACTTTACTGCATTATTGACAAGATTGATGAGTATCTGCGATAATCTTGTTTCATCGCCGATCACATGCGGAGGAATGTCGTGATCGAAGCCCAGTAGAAGCTTTATGCCTTTTTGTTTCGCCTTTGATGAATTCAATTGGATGACCTGCTTTACGATTTTTTCAATTGAAAACGGTTTCTTTTCGAGCATCAGCATCCCGGCTTCGAGTTTGGATATATCCAGAATATCATTGATAATCACGCTCAGATTCCTGGAAGCGATGTCTATGGTTTCCACATATTTCATTTGCTCCGAATCAAGTTTCGTGTTGCTCATCAAATCGTTGAATCCGATGATGGCATTCAACGGAGTACGGATTTCATGGCTCATATTGGCCAAGAAAAGATCCTTTTGTCGCTGCACTTCCTGCATTTGTGCGTTCTGCGACTGCACCTGCATGGCTATGACCATGATCGCACATGTAGAGATGAACGGTTGCAACATGGAGATATCGGTTTCTCCATAACCTCCGGGCTTGTTTGCGATTCCCAGCATGCCGATCATGGCGCCCTCAGAGTCTTTAATCGGCAAGCCCATGTAGTGGTTGAGTGCAGGATGTCCATGTGGAAGACCTCCTTTACGCGGGTCGTTTGAAGGGTCATTGGAAATCACAGCTTCACCGGTAATCATGGTATGACCAAACAAGGTATTGAGGTTGGTAAACTCCATTCCTGCCTTGGCGTATTTTTCATAGATGGCTCTGGTCTCTTCATTCCAAGCGATATTTGTAACTGCATATGACTTGAGGTAAGGCTCACCATTCCTATAAAGCACCTCACCTATGAACCCATATTCACTACCGGTCACTTCGAGGATATAATCAAGCATGCGATTGAAAGCTTCGCGCTTATTGTCACGACTTCGTATGAAGTCCTCATTCAATTTCATCAGATTCGTCAATACCTCCTGTGACTGCCGGATCTGTTTTTGGTTTTTCCTGGACTCGATTAGATCCATAACGCCACGAGAAAGCGTCGAAAGCATCTCCAATTGATCGGGTCTTAATTCGCGTGGCTCCGTATCGATCACACACAATGTTCCGAGCTTGAATCCCTCGGGGCTTATCAGTGGCGCACCTGCATAAAATCTTATTCCGGGCGCACCCGTCACAAGCGGATTATCCCTGAAGCGATCATCCTTCAATGCATCACCTACAACGAACACTTCATCCGATTGAATGGTGTATGAACAAAATGCGATGTCAGAAGGAGTCTGAGGAACTGTCAAGCCCACCTTGGCTTTGAACCATTGCCGGTGACCATCCACCAATGAAATCAAAGCGATAGGAGTATCACATATGTAAGAGGCTAATCGCACCACCTCATCGAATGACTGCTCTGAGGGAGTATCCATGATACCGTAACTCTCCAACACTTTCAATCGCTCAGGATTTTTTGTCATGGTATTGGAAATCATGGTTGCAAGTACATTGTTTTGATCGTTGGATTGCGTGGCTGCAGCTGCGATGTACTGACCGGAAAATGGACATTTCTTGGTGTTCATGGGATAAATATTTAGGTGTTTTCACCCATATTACATGAAAACATAGTGGATGTTACTAACATGAATTGGGTATAAACGTGAATGAAATTTAATATAGTATTGATTTTCAGTTAGTTGATTGAGTCAAATGCTCCCTGCACCTGATAAAAATCACCCTTTTCCTGTCATATGGTTAGTTTTGCGGTCTATGACAGAACAGGAGCAGCTTTCCGTATTTGATATGTTTAAAATCGGGGTCGGGCCGTCCAGCTCACATACCCTGGGTCCATGGAAGTCTGCTCAAAAGTTTACAAAGCGATTGGAAAGTGCATCACTGCTACAAAGTGTCAGGAGCATCCAAGTCCGTCTGTTCGGTTCTCTTGCTAAGACAGGTCACGGTCACGGCACTGACATTGCTTTGCAATTGGGGCTTGCAGGTTACGACCCCGTCACCTTCGATGTGAACGCCATCCACTCGACTATTTCAGCCATTGAACAGGAAAAAAAACTCGCTTTGGATGGAAAGCACGTGATTCGTTTCGACCCTGCACAAGACCTTCAATTCCTTCAGTCAGAAACTCTTCCCTTCCATCCGAACGGAATGGAATTCTGTGCTGTGCTTGAAAACGGCAACGAACAGACCGCAACCTATTATTCGGTCGGCGGTGGTTTTGTAGCCGAGGAGAATGAGCACTCGGATGGCAATTCATTCAGCAGTCCATTCAAGCATACCATACACAATGCCTCGGATCTCCTGGCAGCGTGTGACAAGGCATCGGCTTCGATTTCCCAGGTCGTCTTGGAAAACGAATGTTGCTGGACCGGGG
>JBJSZR010000598.1:0-6230 GCA_046090385.1 Bacteroidota bacterium | reverse complement strand
GATTTTGGGAAGTAGTAACCGAAGGGCCTTCAAAAAAGGCGATATTCTGATTAAAAAGGGTGAGATTCCACCGGCACTTTTCGTCATCACAAAAGGCCATGTGGATATCATGAACGAGGACGTTTTACTTGCACGACTTGGGCCCATGTCCATGCTGGGGGAAAGTTTCTTAGCAGAGGCGTCCGGATCGGCAACGATCATTGCCAACGATGGATTAGAGGTAGTAGAAATGCCACAACTGCTTTTCCATCAACTCGCGATCGAACATCCGCAGCTGTTGTTGAATGTTTTCAGGATCAATTTCGGGCGATTGAGAAATTCCAATGAGACGGCTTTACTTGAATCGCGAAACCGCGAAGAGAAGCTGGAATCACAGGTAAGGGAACGCACCTCTGAATTGAACGAAACTCTTTACAGACTCCAGGAAACGAATAAGGAACTCTCACAGACCAGAGATCACCTGATAGAAACACAAAAGTTCCGCCAACAATTCCTGGCGAACATGAGTCATGAGATCCGAACACCCATGAACGCCATTCTAGGCTTGACAAATCTCCTGTTGAAATCGGAGCTATCCGAACAGCAAGCCCGGTATTTGAATGTCATTCAAAAAAGTGGCAGCAATCTGCTGGTCATCATCAATGACATACTTGATCTGGCTAAGATCGAGTCGGGCAAGATGGAACTGGAGAAGGTCGCCTTCCCACTGGTAAGTACCATAAACAGCATTCACACCATACTGGACATAAAAGCGAAAGAGAAAGGCATAGAACTCTTTACGGTCATCGACGAAAATACACCACAATATGTACTGGGCGATGAAACCCGACTTACTCAAATTATCATCAACCTTGCAGGCAATGCCATCAAGTTCACTGAAAAAGGGAATGTGACTGTCAATGTCAAGACCATCAGTGATGGTGTTACCGATTGTAAAATCCGGTTTGGCGTGAAAGATACGGGCATTGGAATACCAGCCGATAAGCTGGATAAAATCTTCGAGAATTTCGGTCAGGCTTCATCCGATACAGCCAGAAAATTCGGAGGAACGGGGTTAGGCCTTTCCATTTCAAAACAACTCGTAGAGCTGCATGGCGCCACCCTGAATGTGACCAGCGAACCAGGCAAAGGCTCAGACTTCTTCTTTACCATACTTTATCAAAAGGCTCAAGCACCAGTTCAAGCATCTGTTGTAGCTGCGGGGGATACGGTTGATATGAAGAGCCGAAGGATCCTGATTGTCGATGACAATGAATTCAATCAGATGGTAGCCGTAGACAGCATACTTGATCTGTTCCCGGACCTTACCATAGATATTGCTTCCAGTGGCAAGGAAGGTCTGGACCTGCATCGTCAAAATGATTATGATTTCATTTTCATGGATGTGCAGATGCCTGAAATGGATGGCTATGAGGTCACGAGAAGAATTCGCTCTCTCCCTGATAAACTGAAATCTTCCATACGGATCTGCGCCATGACAGCGAATGTGACAAGGGAAGAAGTGGAAGAATGCACTTCTGCAGGCATGGATGATTTCATGATAAAACCATTCACTACCGAGCAATTGAGAGAGAAGATCCTAAATAATATCAAAAACGGAAAGGGTGTAAAAAACAAAAATACCGATACCCGTATTAATGCAATTAAGGAACAGATTACAGAACGACTAAAGTTGGGACTCCCTACTCATCTCCACTATCACAGCTTAAGTCATACATTGGATGTCTTAGCAGCCGCGATACAACTTGGAAGATCCGAGGGCGTATCTGATGCAGAACTGGAACTATTACAAGTAGCGGCATTGTATCACGACATTGGTTTTCTCGAGGGTGCCAGCAACCACGAAGCAACAGGCTGCTCAATAGCCATAGCCGAACTGCCTGAATACGGGTTCAGCAGACCGGAGATTGAAAAAATATGCGGCATGATCATGGCCACGCAGTATCCTCAGCATCCAAAGAATGAATTGGAACAGATACTTTGTGATGCAGACTTGGACTATCTGGGCAGGGACGATTTTTTCGAAATCGGAAACACCCTTTACAAGGAACTCCTGGAATCAGGGCGCATTTCATCTCAAAAAGAGTGGAACAATCTACAAGTCGATTTCCTCAGTAGCCACCGTTACTTCACCAAGACAGCCCAATCCACCAGAGCGAATAAAAAGGAGGAACACCTATCCAAGATCAAAAAGCTGATCTGAGTAATCAGTCAACGGTCAATGTAATTGACTTTGATTGATAATTTCAGCCATTCATCCCGCCATTCTTTTGTTTCCAAAACAGCGAACAACAATTTGCCTGCATCCAGCAGACGTGCCGTACTTTCGTTCCGGTTCATTGGCAGAAATCCCAACTTGACTTTTTCGGCTGTATAGATAGCTACCGCAAAACGATCAAACTCGTTTTCTGGCTCGCGTAAAAGCAGGAACTTATCGCCAATATTCAAGGATGGTTCCACGGCTTCCAAATCGAGGTGAGAGGTACCTGCAATTTGGCACTCCAAAACGACAAGCTCCTTTGCAAATGGCATGAGTGTGCCGTCTTTGCCTTGCAAAAAAGCGACTAACCCGGGCGATATCTTTACGATCCCACTCATTCCTGTTGCATCAATCGGTCGATCTGATTTTGATAATAAGTAGCTTCTTCTCCGCTCGCATTGATCTGATGCGCGATACTCTCACGCTGGGCATCCAACCATTCAGGATCGCTTATTACTTCCCTGATGGTGTAGGGAAAATTGTTTTTAATGGTTTCAATTTCCGACTTCAGCCTGTCAACTGCGACAATCAGATAATTGTTCCGCCGTAATAACTCTTCAAGCACCGTGAAAGATTTTGACTGAAGAACCACTCCCCCTTCCTCTGACAAAACACTCAACAATCTCAAACCATGCAAATCACCGGACTTATAGGCTGCCACCACTTTAAGCCACAACTCCAGACGGGTCGGATCCTGTTCCGGGTTTAGGTCGGGATGAAGCATCTTGGCCAAACGGTGATATAGGGATTTGAATTCAGCCGCTTCTTCATCAGTCAAGGGTGCTGACTTCAACATCAACATCGCTTTCTCCAACTCTCTGACTTCATGATCCAGCTTTTCACGTTGTCCTCGAAGCTCCTCTTCCACCAGCCGGTCGATGACCTCTGATACAACAGGAACACCGCGTGTAAGTGCCGACCTTACCATTTCCATTTTCCTCCTGAGCGCGAATGTATCGTACTGTCGATTCAATAGCTGAAGCCTCAATTCACCCAACTCCTTCATGTACATCGCATTCAAGAAAGGGATTTCGTGTCCGAGCAATCGCGCCTTTTCCTCCTCCAGGAAGGGGAGTTCAGCCAACAGCTCCTGATAAATACGAAGCGCATTGGAATGCTCCGGAGTGAGTGCGAGTTCAGCCATGAATATGTATCAAAAAATCATTTTCCGATGTCCTCATTCCAAAGCTGAGGCTTCTCCTTGATCATCCTCTCCATGAGCTCGATGCATTCAGCATCTTGAAGATTGACGACATCCACGCCATGACTTCTCATGAACTCTTCGGCACCTTGAAATGTCGTATTCTCTCCGACTACTACTTTCTTGATTCCGAACTGGACCACGGCTCCGGCACAGAGGTAGCAAGGCATCAGGGTAGAGTAAAGCACTACGTCTTTGTAATTGCCGATCCTTCCCGCGTTCCTAAGGCAATCAATTTCAGCATGCGTAACAGGATCGCCTTTTTGAACACGCTGATTGTGTCCGCGTCCTATTATTTCTCCATTACGTACCATAACGGATCCGATAGGAATTCCGCCTTCGTCCCAGCCAAGCCTCGCCTCAGCGATGGCTTCCTTCATGAAATCGTCTCTTGACATGTCTTTAGGATTTATTTGGCATGAAGTTAACATAGAAATCGAAATAACTGAATAAGGGAGATAAAAACTCAAAACTGCGATTAAAATGACCAGCCTGACATTCGATTTGCTTACATTTGATTCCAATAGCACATGTCCGACTCCATCCATCTTGCATCCAAGAATGTCCTTTTACCTGAAGGAGTCAAACCCGCAACGTTAGTCATAAACAACGGAGTGATCAGCTCCATCCTGCCTGAAAGAGTAGCGTCTACAAAAGCTCAGCCTGTCCGGGACTATGGAGATGCACTGATCATGCCTGGCGTTATTGACTGCAATGTCTGTATCCATGAACCCGGACATGAGGACTGGGAGGGGTTTGAATTCGCAACTGCGGCAGCAGTTGCAGGGGGCATTACGACCATCATCGATCTTCCGCTGAACAATATCCCACCAACCACTGTACTTGCCGCCTTAGATGAAAAAATAATGCTGGCTCAAGGCCGTATTGCTGTGAACTGCGGATTCTGGGCAGGCATCAACATAAAGGAAAGAGAGCAGATTGCACAGCTTGCTGATGCGGGCGTAATGGGATTTTATGCGACACTTGAAAATTCTGATGCCACAGTGCTTCCTGCATTGACGCTGGATGAATTGAAAAAAATAGCACCGGATGTGGCAGCGACCGGGCTGCCACTTCTTGTCCAGCCACGCATCTCTGCGAGGCAAAAAAAGAATGCTTTGAAGCTGAAAGACAGATACTCCTATGAAGATTTCCTGGCCAAGTTTCCGGATGAAATCGAGTCGGACAGCATAGAGAAGATAATCGATTTGCTGAAAAAGCATCATTTAAAACTCCATATCACTGAAATAAGCTGTTCAGAGAGCCTTAAGCTTTTGAGTGAATCAAGAACTTCAGGGATTATCTTCAGTGCTGGAACCAGTCCACACCATTTGTATTTCAGCTCAGATACCATACCGGACCAAGACCCGCGTTTCAAGAACGAACCACCGATCCGCAGCTTGGAGAACAACAAATCAATGCTTGAAGCTTTAGCCTCCGAACTTATCGATATCGTTTATTCGAGCCATCGTCCATGCCCGGCTGAAATGAAGGATCTACATGCAGGAGATATCGAAGGCTCCGTATCCGGCATATCTTCGTTGCAGTTCCTGTTGCCGATCATGTGGTCAATTGCTGAAAGAAAAAAAATAACACTCGAAAAATTCGCCGACTTGATGTGTAGGCGTCCGGCAGAATTCCTCGGATTGAAAAACAAAGGACGATTGGCAACGGGATACGATGCTGATTTGGTAATCTGGAATCCAACAAAGAAAATGAAGGTCAATTCGAATACCATACGTTCTCGCCACAAAGTGACCGCTTACGAGGGCCAGATGCTATCGGGAGTAGTTCAGGAAACCTGGGTGAACGGTCAACTCGCCTACGACAGAGGTGCATTCCCAGTTACCAGCGCCGGACAAATCCTCCGTTCTTCCTACTGAAGAATCGAATACGTCCAAAAACGTTTCAGATCATGAACGCAGCGGACTATCGCGACTTCACACCCCACGTGGAACGTGAAATCGACATTCCGAAACTAATATTGGTTCTGTTGCCTGACAGTGGCACAATTGTTCCGTAGATGTTATCCGATACAAGAAAGAGATTGAACAATCCGAATTGTGCCACCACTCCACCGCCCAAAGAGAAATAATTCCCGTACTGATGCGAAAGACTTCCACTGAAAGCGAAATGTTTGCCCATGCGATGTCGAACCATCAAACCGAATAACGGAATCAGCTCGTTCTTGAAATGAGTGGCCCTTACTGAAAGAAATCCGGTAGTGTTTTTCGTAAAAACATGTTCGAAATTGAACATGATACTGGTCGGCAGATACTCTTTATAGGCCTCCTTGGATTCACGTATATCGAATACGCTTTTTATAGAATCCACATATGCGGCAAGGACATCATTCGAATCCACATTGCTGACCAAATAATCATCTATGGCGATCCCGGAGAATGAATAGTAACCGTTATCCAACCTGTAATTGACAGGATTGTACCCCCAGCGAATAAAACCAAGATCGAGCACGTCGAAGGTCAACTTCGAATAATCGTCGAAACTGTATCCAGCTCCGAAACTGACCGCCCAACCGGTGTTTTCCGGGTTGAAGAGATACTCCTTCATACCTCGTGTCCGATCACGAAGAGAATCCAAACCTCCGGACGAACTGAAAATCGTACTTGTATTCACAACAAGATCGGACGACAGTTGCAATTCATAATCTCCGGGCACGGTATTAGCTCTTAACGTCTGCAACCTGGTCGATACGTTATCGATACCATACAGACGCTTCAAACGAATACCGGCGCTTAACTCTTCATT
>JBJSZR010000597.1:0-2029 GCA_046090385.1 Bacteroidota bacterium | reverse complement strand
TGTGCACCAACGGCAGATCGAGATTTTCTGTTCCTGCCGTGCCTTTTTCAAAAACACCGCTCAACATCGGGTGTTCGGTTTCCATGCGACCCACTTTTACCGAATCGTTCGCTGATGCCCCCAGCACCGGCATGGAAAGCGCGGCAGCGAAACGGTTGAATGCCGTCACATCCGTTGAAGTAGAAGGGACTACCAGCAGTGTTCCTCCGTTCTCGACATATTTGCGCAAGGACTCCTGTAAACCGGAGGCGTAGCTGCGCAGACCGTTGAGGATCACCAATTGCTGTGAAGAGAGGTTGTTGTAATCGACTTGCGTTTCGGAAAACGTGCGGTACACGAAATAGGCATCGTTGGCGAATAGCGCATCGATGTGCGAACTGCGTGCCTCGCCGTTGATGCAAAGCACCTTCACATCAGGGCGTACATTAAAGGCGAAGTTGAACGTGTCATCGAACGTCACCGGATGATCGGTAACAGATACCACCGCCTGCTGGAAACCGGTGGTTGAGATAGAGAAAGGCAGTTTGATTTCGGTGGTCGATTGACCGCTGACACTCACCGCCGACAAGGCTCGTTGGCTGCCGTTCACATGCAGTTTGAGTGGCACATCGGTCAGATCCTTATCGCCGAAATTATGCAGCCGAACCGTAAGCTCCTGTGTGGAACCGGGTTGAATGTATGGTGTATTGAGGTAGCAGCTGTCGATTGACAAGTTCGCAACAGCCGCGGCCGTGAAGGGTACGACGTAGCGACGCAGGTTGGTATCGGCCGGTAACTGACCATCGCCGGCCAATGACGACTGGAAATCGGAAAGGAAAAAAGCGGAAAACTCTTCGCCATTTGCTTTGGCTTCGGATGCAAATGCGCCCTGCTGCCGTTTGGCCACTTCCAGTAATGTACGCACTGCCGAGGTCGGGCGGATCTCATCGAGGCGCTGGAGGAATTCCTCGCGGGTCACGAATCGCTGGTCACGGGCTTCAAAGTCATTGGTAAGTAACTGGAAACGGTCGGCAGCCGGGTAGGAGAGCACCAGTTCTCGGGCACGCTCCCTGGCTACTTCCAAAAGCGGACCGTATGTTCCCCGCGCTTCCATGCTGAACGAATTGTCAATCCAGATACTCACGCGGTTGCGGTAAGCACGGGAAGTGCCTTTTTCCGCCGGCAGGTAAGGCTGGGCGAATGCCAGTACCAGAAATGCGAGTGCCAAGAGGCGGGAAGCCAGAACCAGAAGGTGCTTGAGGCGGGAGCGGTGGCGGGTATCCTGCTTGATTTCCTGCAGAAAACGCACATTGGTGAAAAGCACCCGTTTGAATCGGCGGAAATTGAAGAGGTGAACGAGGATGGGAATCGCCAGTGCGAAAAGCGCAAACAGGAATTGCGGGTGAACGAAACGCATCGGGTGCGAAGGTACGCAATTCCGAGGTCATCTGCGTCGTTCTTCCACGCCGAATCCGAACAAGGCGATGTCGTATTTCACCGGATCATCCGGATCCAGTTTGCGAAGGTTGGCGGTGAGCTCTACCACTGCTTTCCAATCGTCTTGTTTGCGGTGCAACAGACCAAGACCACGGGCCACGCGGCCCGAATGCACATCGAGCGGACAATAGAGTTGCGACGGTGCGAGTACACGCCAGATGCCGAAATCGACTCCGCGGCCGTCGTTACGCACCATCCAGCGCAGGAACATATTGATGCGCTTGGCGGCGGCACCGGAGGACGGATCGGCGAAATGCTTGCGGGTGCGCTGCGGATGGGGTATGCTGAAGAAGGCATTCCGGGCGCGGGTAATGTGCGCACCGCTTTCGGGCGCATCATCGGGGAAGGGGCGGAAAATCGCTTCCAGTCCTCCAGGCTGCCCGTAGATATTGCGCAGGCAACGTATGAACGCTACAGCATCGGTACCGTTGAAGGTGCGGTGTACGAAGGAACGGAACGGTTTGAGCTCGCCCGGGCTATGGTGCAATACGAACTGGTGCGGGGAATCATCCATGTATTGCATCAGCCGGTTGGCGTTTCGCAAGATGACCGG
>JBJSZR010000596.1:0-6518 GCA_046090385.1 Bacteroidota bacterium | reverse complement strand
GTTTCGGCCTGTAATACAAAGCTATGGAATGGACGGTTTTGGGAACATTTTTTTTGACATTTCGTGTAAAAGAAAAAATTATTTTCTGGTGTCAATTATACACTAACCATTTTTATCTTTACGATGTTATAACAAAACAATAATTACCTAAACAAAATCTCATGAGAAAACTATTACTATTAACCGGGGCTCTGCTGACTGGTGCGTTTGTCGCCAATGCTCAGTACGACCTCACAATCACGTACGATGCTACACAGGGCGTTTCCGCGCTCGGTGGAGCCCCCAAAGTGTACATGCACTCTGGAGGTAACGATGTCGCCGGACCACTTGATGGTTCCAGTTGGAACTATGTCGTAGGTAACTGGGGACAAGATGACGGAGTTGGTGAAATGACCAGTGTCGGAACCGACCTTTGGGCGATCACCATCGATCCGGTTCAGTATTACAGTCAGGCGGCCAATGGCCCGGTACCGGGCACTTCCATCCAGCGTATCGGCATGGTGTTCCGTAATGAACTGGGTAATGCTTCCGGTAAGGACGCTAACGATCAGGACATTTTCATGGACCTGAGCGGCGTGGCTCCTGATGTGTACAATACCGATGGCTCTGCTTTTAGCGGCGTAACCGGTGTCATTACACCCTCTTCGGTGAACAATATCAATGGCAAGCAACTGGGCATCTACAATGCACCGAATCCACTTTCCATCAATACCGTGTTCGCCTACAACCTGAATGGCGCAGCCAATGTATCACTGAAGGTCTATGATATGACCGGTCGTGAAGTGGCTACCCTGTTCGATGAGCTTCAGTCCTCCGGTCTTCACTATTACAATTGGATCGGTGATGACAACAGCGGGAAGCTCCTGCCTACCGGCGTTTACAACTACGCTTTGGTTTCCGGCGGAACTCGCACCAACGGCAAGCTTATGATTGTACGTTGATTCAACCATTGAGTCCTGAATGGGAAGGGGGCTGATAGCCCCCTTTCTTTTTTAAAATCCGAAAATCGTTCCCTTTTTCCTGTATTGCTCGTAGCGTTTACGGTTGAATCTGAACATGGCTGCTGAGCGATGAGGACCTCCCGTGTGGCGTCTGTTGGATCCCTCCAGTAATCCCTGACTGAGTATCTTTTTCCTGAAGTTCCGCTTATCAAGCCGCTTTTCAAGAATCGCTTCATACACGTGCTGCAATTGTGTCAAGGTGAATTCTCTTGGCAACAGTTCAAAACCAATGGGCTGATAGTTCACTTTGTGCTTCAACTGGTCAAGCGCTTTGAGCACTATTTCATTATGGTCGAATGCCAATCTGGATAATTCATATACCGGCCACCAAAAAGCTTTTTTAGCAAAAGTGGTGACGGGACTTATGTCATCTGTTTTACGGATGAGTGAATAATAGGCGACTGTGATCACTCTGCCTTGCGGATGCCGGTCTGTTCTGCCGAAGGTGTATGACTGTTCCAGGAAAATATCCTTCAGTCCGGTCAGTTCATACAGGATTCTTTTTGCAGCATCATCGATATCTTCCTTGTCCATGACAAGGTTTCCAGGTATCGCTTTCCATCCTTTGAAGGGTGGCTCGTTACGTTCAATCAGAAGTATTTTAAGGACTCCTTCATCAACGCCAAAGATCACGCAATCGACGGAAAAGGTTGATTTCAGGCGAGGAAGTCTTTTTGTTGCCATATGGGAATAAAAATAATCAAAAAGTACTTTAATAGGATATGATGCTAAGTGAGGATATGGTCTGGAACCTGTTTAGTCTAATTGTAATGATAGTGTAAATTATACACTATCTTAGCCAGTGGTAAGAAATGAATCAGGCGGGTCGTTTGCGCCTGCAACCTGTTTATCAAGTTGTACTGATCCAGAGAAGCTGGTTTTACCGTTATTGACGTTCATCCTTGCAAAGTGGAAGACTTCATCGTAATTTAGGGCGACATGCTACAGTTCAGTTTTCCCAAAAAAGAAGAAATACCTGCCGAATTCTTCATTGAATCTCCGATCGAACAACGCGAATATCTCATCAACGGCGAAATACGCAGATGGGAGGGCCCGGTCGGTGATGTATATTCTCCTATTTATCTTGATCAGGGTTCAGGACTCGTCCGGTTCCGTTTGGGTTCGCAGCCAATCCTCGATCGTCATGCCGCACTTGCTTCTTTGCAGGCTGCCATTGAGTCCTACAAGGAAGGCAGAGGTGAATGGGCGACCATGCGCGTGAAGCAGCGCATCGATTGCATGGTCGACTTTGCACGCAGAATGAAAGAGAAGCGCGATGAAGTGGTGAAACTGCTCATGTGGGAAATAGGGAAATCATTGGCTGATTCCCGCAAAGAGTTCGACCGCACCCTTGATTATATATTTGAAACCATCGATGCGCTTAAGACGCTGGATCGCGACAGCTCGCGTATCCAGAAAGTGCAAGGTGTTTATGCGCAGATCCGTCGTGGTCCACTTGGAGTCGTGCTGTGTATGGGGCCCTATAATTATCCGTTGAACGAGACCTATTGCAGCCTGATTCCTGCATTGCTCATGGGAAATTCTGTTGTTTTCAAGCCCGCCAAATACGGAGTCCTTCTTCACCGGCCTCTGCTTGAAATATTCCGCGACTCTTTTCCCAAGGGGGTAGTCAATTTCATTTATGGAGAAGGAGCCGAGACAAGCGGTGTTCTCATGCAATCAGGGAAAGTGGATGTGCTATCGTTCATCGGCACAAGCCGTGTTGCCAATATCCTCAAAAAGCAACACCCCAATCCGAATCGGTTGCGTGCGGCACTTGGACTTGAAGCCAAGAATCCTGCCATCATCCTACCTGATGCAGATGTCGATCTTGCCGTGGAGGAATGTATCACTGGTACATTATCCTACAATGGACAGCGTTGCACGGCGCTGAAGGTGATTTTCGTTCATGAATCGGTCAGGGACCTGTTCCTTTCGCGTTATACTGACCGGCTTGCCGGATTGAAGGCAGGTATGCCTTGGACTGATAAGGTGATGCTTACTCCACTACCCGAGGCGGGTAAGACCGACTACTTGAAGGGGCTCATTGAAGATGCATGTATGAAAGGTGCTAAAGTGCTCAATGAAAACGGTGGTCAGGTTATGGAAAGTTTCATATATCCTGCGGTGCTTTATCCTGTTGACAGATCGATGAGGATCTATCATGAGGAACAGTTCGGTCCGGTTGTTCCAGTGATTTCATTCTCTGATGTGAAAGAACCTATCGATTATGTAGTGAGTTCTAACTATGGACAGCAGGTCAGCATTTTTGCCAAAGATCCTGAATTGATCGCGCACCTGGTCGATTCCTTGGTCAATCAGGTTTGCAGAGTCAATATAAACAGTCAGTGTCAGCGTGGACCTGATGTTTTTCCTTTCAATGGAAGAAAAGATTCTGCAGAGGGAACACTTAGTGTAAGTGATGCCTTACGGGTTTTTTCCATTCGTACGCTCGTAGCCGCTAAACAAGGCTCTCTCAATGATTCCATTCTTTCAGAGATACTTGAAAAGAGACGTTCTTCCTTCATTTCCTCCGACTTCATCTTGTGACATAGGTCTTTCTTTTATATGATGATTTCAATTGTGCTAATTATCAACCCAACTCGCTCATGATACTTGTTGCAGACAGCGGATCGACAAAATGTGATTGGATTCCGATACAGGAAGGTGCCCTGCTTGAAAAGCAAAGCACGGTAGGATTCAATCCTTATTTTTGCAATGATCAGTTCGTTATCGACGGGGTCAAAGCAAATACAGAATTGTATTCTTTTCGCGATGTGGTTACCCGCATATTCTTTTATGGAGCAGGTTGTTCCAGCGAAGACCGAAAAGCGGTTATTACTCGCGGACTCAGCCAGATTTTCAAATTTGCGGAGATCAGGGTTGACCATGATGTCTATGCTTCAGCGTTAGCCACGTGTGGTGATAAGGCTGGAATCGCCTGTATTTTGGGAACTGGAAGTAATTCCTGTTATTTCGATGGGAAAAGGGTTTACGAAAACAACTACGGACTGGGGTATATCATGGGCGATGAAGGGAGCGGAAGTTACTTCGGTAAAAAACTGATAACCCACTATCTGTACGGCATATTGCCGGCTCCGATAAAGTCGGCTTTTGAAGCCCGTTACCGTATGGATAAGGAAATAATGATCGAGCATGTCTATTCTAATCCCGGAGGGAATGTTTGGCTGGCATCTTTTGCCAAATTCCTAACTGAGTTCCCGGAAGATCAGTGGGTAGAAAAAACTGTAAGAAAGGGTTTCGAAGAATTCTTCGACCTGTATGTCTGCGGTTATCCTGATTTCCGGTCCTTAGAGGTTCACTTTGTCGGTAGTATCGCACACTACTTCGAACCCATACTTCGTGAAGTTGGCAAATCCCGCTCAGCGAATGTAGTGAAGGTGATCAGGCACCCTGTAAAAGGGTTAGCCGATTATTATTGCGCTAAATACTCCCAGGCTTAGTAACGTACTGTCACTTCTTCGCCTGAGTCGGCGAAGCCGATTACGGTATTCGAGCTGTAATCCTGGTCGCCAGCTCGACCGATGGGATCGAACTTTGAAATCGGATTGAGCATATTGAAGGTTTCGGACGAAGTTGAAGTGCTCTTGCCGTTCACTTCAGCTTTTTGGCTTTTCGGTCCGTGCAGTATAACCTTCACATAGTTGAACTTCGACTGCATGTTTCCGCTCTTCTTCCCGAACATCACCTCTTTTTTCGTCGGGTCGTAGGTGATCTTGCGTTTGAAGAAATCGCCCTTTTCATAATCGAAACTTGCTCCATCGTCTTCGTAATAGACGAAGGAATTGGGTGTTCTGCCTTCATATATGTGGACGAACAATGTATCGCCGGGATCCTGCGCCGTGTTCTGAACAGGCCCTTGCATGGGTATGATTGTTCCTCCGCGTACGAATACATTCAAACGGTTTATGGGATTTGTCAATATCAACTCCTTGGACCCTTCGAGTCTTGTATCGTTGTAGAAATCGTACCAGTCACCTGCCGGCAGGTAGAATCTTGCCAGATCGCGTGTTGTTGAAGTAGGACATACCATGATGCCATGCCCGAAGAAAAACTGGTTCTGATAATCGCTGTTATAGATCTTATTGTCGTAGGGATAGTCGATGGCCAGTGATCTTGCAACCGGCATTCCGTTCATGGTCGATTCGTGGAAGCTGGAGTATAGGTAGGGAAGCATCTTGTAACGCAATTGGATGTAGTTGCGGGATATTTCTTCTACTTCTTCACCATATGCCCACGGCTCACAACTGCGTGAATTGATCATCGAGTGTCCTCGCATGAAAGGGGTGAAGGAGGCTATGCTCATCCAGCGGGCGAAAAGTTGCGGACTGCTGCCGCCTGTAAATCCTCCGATATCGTAACCTGCATTTGCAACGCCACAAAGACCAAGGCTGTTAACCAGACGTACGCCAAGCAACATGTGGTCGTCATAAGATGAGTTATCACCCGTCCATATCGCAGAATATCTTTGTATTCCACTGTAAGCCGCTCGTGTAAGTACGAATGGACGCTTATTGCCCAATAATTTTTTTGCTCCTTCATAGGTGGCACGTGACATTTGCATGCCGTAAACATTGCGCGCACGCATCGTACTGGTAGGATGCCCGTCGAAGCCGAAGTTCATCAGGTTGGGTAATTTCTGGCCCCAGGTGGCAATTTCATTCATGTCATTCCAAAAACCGTCGATGCCGTCGTTGACATAACCGGTAAACTGTTTGCCCCACCAAATCCTTCCTTTTTCCGTTGTGAAATCGGTGAAATGACACCAGCCTGGCCATACTTCTCCGGAGTACAAGGTGCCGTCAGGGTATTTTACAAAAATATCATCGGCTATTCCGTCTTCGTATGCTTTGTATCCCTTCTCTACCTTGATGCCTGGATCGACAATCACAGTAGTGTGAAATCCCATTTCTTTCAATTCGTCAAGCATCTGCTTAGGTTTCTTGAAATGAACCGGATTCCAGGTGAATAACTTGTATTGGTCCATATAATGGATGTCGAGATAAATCACGTCGCATGGAATCTGCTTTTCCCGAAAAGTCTTTGCTATTGAAACCACTTCCTCTTGTGGATAATAGCTGTAGCGACACTGCTGGTAGCCAATGCTCCAAAGCGCAGGCATGGTCATGCGTCCGGTGAGGTAGGTGTAGTCGTCGATGATTCCACCGATAGCAGTTCGAAATATGAAATAGTAATTCATATCTCCGCCTTCTGCTGTGAAGCTGGAAAACCGTTTCTGTGATGCGCCGAAATTGAAATGGCTCTTGTAGGAATTATCCATGAAGATACCGTAGGACATACTATCGTGGAGGCCGATATAAAAGGGAATTGTCGAGTATATGGGATCGGTTCCGGTGCCGTAGCCGAATGCGTCAGTATTCCAGTTTTCATACCCGTTTCCTCTTCTGTCCAGGTTGCCGGTTTTTTCTCCCAATCCGATAAAGCGTTCATCCGGGAAAAGTGACTTGTAGGTGGTCACCTCATCACCGAGCCAGG
>JBJSZR010000595.1:0-1300 GCA_046090385.1 Bacteroidota bacterium | reverse complement strand
CTTCAAAGTCTTCACTGAAATGTTTTTCTGCATCATTTCCTGGTCAAGTCCGGTCATTGCGATTGCAATGAACATTCCCCCGAAAAAATGTTTCAAAAAATGGTTTTTGGCATGCCAGTCAGTGACGATGAGACTTGAATGATCACCATTGAAAACGGTGGTGAAAATACCGGAAGGAGATAGCCCCAACTTTCCAGCGATATTAATCACAGTAATGAGCAATGCTGCCAACATGAAAGTCGTTTGAAGGGTATCCGTCCACACGATGGTCCTCACACCGCCTTCATATGTGTAAAGCAATATCAATGCTATGAATACTGCTACAGTCGCCCAGAAAGGCACGCCCCATGCATCGAAAACGAACGTCTGAAGTACATTCACCACGATATACAGCCTGAAAGAGGCGCCGATTGCACGTGAAAGAATGAAGAAAAAGGCTCCGGTTCTGTAAGAAGCCGAACCGAAGCGTTGCTCCAGGTAGGTGTAAATAGAGGTAAGCTGTAATCTGTAATAAACAGGCAAAAGAACGTAAGCAATAGTGGCATAACCTGCTATGTAGCCGAATACCACCATCATATAAGTGAATTGGGTAGAACCGACCCAGCCGGGTACGGACATGAATGTCACACCGGATAAGGAAGCACCGATCATACCATAAGCAACAACGTACCAACTCGATGAGCGGTTTCCTATGAAATAGGATTCGTTGTCGGCTTTACGGCTAGTCAACCACACGACCAGAAAAAGTAAGGCCGAATAGGCGACGACACACCAAAGAATCAAGGATGGAGACATGGAAGTGTTTGTGTATCCTTGCACAAGTAAGTAATTTCGTATCCGGACAAAAATCCTACCTATCCCTATTTATCAACAAAACGTGAGTACATTACCTTCCCGTCTTCTTGAAGATGCCGTTGCCGAATTTTCCAGGCTTCCCGGAATCGGCAAACGCTCGGCACTTAGGATGGTTCTTCATCTCTTAAGATCAAATCCGGAAGATGCTGATAGACTCGGACAGGTGCTTATTCGTTTACGCAAAGAGATACGTTACTGCAACAGGTGTCATAATATCACAGAAACGGAATTATGTCAGATATGCTCGGACAGTCGTAGGGACCTGAGCCGAGTCTGTATAGTAGAAGATGTGCGTGACGTCATCGCTATCGAAAATACACAACAATACAGGGGATATTATCACGTACTCGGGGGTATCATTTCACCGATGGATGGTGTGGGTCCAAGCGACCTTACCATTGACCAGCTCATCGACCGACTGGTCGCAGGCGGAATTACAGAAGTG
>JBJSZR010000594.1:0-1400 GCA_046090385.1 Bacteroidota bacterium | reverse complement strand
CAATCCTTCCGATCCGATTACCCGATCGGAGCTATCAGCATTGAAAAATCATTTCAAAATGGTATTGTCCTCGCTTTTCGTAGCATTGAACCGTTATCATCCCGAAGCTCTGGTCGGCTCATCAGGGTCGTTCGAGACATTTTCAGCCATGATTTCGGCAAATGCCGGCAGGCGCAATCGACTTTCTGCCGATGGCTTTGTAACTATTCCCTCGAGAAAACTTGAAGCTCTGCATAAGCGACTTCTGCGTTCGAATTCGGATCAGCGACGCCGTATGAAGGGTCTTGTTTCCATGCGATTGGACATGATCGTATTGGCCAGCATCTCCACATCAGTAGTCACAGACTGTTACACTTTCAAAAAAATCTATGCCAGCTCCTATGCTCTAAAGGAAGGAGTGGCCATTCGTTGGGCGCGTAAAGGGAAGGTATGACCATCATATGTACTTTCGTACCTTTATGAAATAAGTACGATGTTATGCCCAAAATCCTGATTATCGACGACGAAAAGTCCATCAGAAATGCCTTGAAGGATATTCTGACCTATGAGAAGTTCGAAGTGGAAGAAGCTGCTGATGGTGCTGAGGGGTTGAAGTCGGCCGAATCGGTATCGTATGATCTTGTATTATGCGATATCAAGATGCCGAAGATGGACGGGCTCGAGGTGCTTTCAAAGCTCCAGGAAATAAAACCGGAACTGCCCGTGGTGATGATTTCTGGTCATGGTACGATCGAGACAGCAGTGGAAGCATTGAAGAAAGGGGCCTATGATTACATATCCAAGCCTCCGGACCTTAACCGATTATTGGTGACTGTAAGGAATGCGCTCGAAAGGAATTCACTGGTACAAGAAACCAAAACTCTAAGGCGTAAGGTTTTCAAGACGCGTGACATGATTGGTGATTCTCCGGAGCTCACTTCAATCAAAGAGATGATTGAGAAGGTGGCTCCTACGGAAGCGCGGGTTCTTATCACAGGTGCCAACGGTTCAGGAAAAGAGTTGGTGGCGCGATGGATCCATGAGAAAAGCCAACGTGTTTCCGGTGCAATGGTCGAAGTTAATTGCGCTGCAATACCTTCGGAGCTTATTGAGTCGGAATTGTTCGGTCATGAGAAAGGAGCTTTTACTTCTGCAATCAAACAACGTATCGGGAAATTCGAACAGGCTTCCGGAGGCACTTTGTTCCTGGATGAGATCGGCGACATGACCTTGTCTGCGCAGGCGAAGGTCTTACGTGCATTGCAAGAAGGGAAAATCACGCGTGTAGGAGGCGAAAAAGAGATTGCTGTCAACAATGCCGCCGTGGCCAGCATTGAGGAGCTCTACAGGGCACTCTCCGCCAAGGACTTCGCCACAGCCGCCAGCCATTACGGCCCTGGGGCTGCCGATCAGTTCGATCC
>JBJSZR010000593.1:0-12118 GCA_046090385.1 Bacteroidota bacterium | reverse complement strand
TACCGGTTGAGGTATCATACATCATTGATGAATTATAGCCCCCCCATATTGCACCGCCATGCTGCCAAACGGTTCTTCCTGATACGGTCGCTTCACTGATTCCTATTCCATATCGACTGGCGCCTACAAAGGTGGTCATCTCTTGCAAGCCGTTTGCATTGATCACCTGACCGTTCATCAGTGAATGGTACCATTGAACCATTTCACCGGAAGTGGAATACATGCCACCGGCAGCACCAGCAGCACTATTGAGAGAGGTGCGCGGTATGTTGACGTTATTGAATCCATTCTGCCACGGATCGGCTACTTGATACAACACGCTGTCATATACATCTAAAAATGTACTGTCAAGTTGCAATGGTGTCAGTATGCTGTCGCGAAGTAATCGTCCAAAACTCTGTCCGGTAACGCTTTCGGCAATCATTCCAGCCAAAATATAATTGGTGTTGCAGTATTCCCATCCGGTGCCTGGTGGAAAAGATGGCGTACCTGCCCACGTGATCAGTTCGGCAGCGGTATAAACCCTGTTGGGGTCGTTAAGAATGGAATCAGGATATCCGGGAACAGCGGTAACATCTGCCAGTCCACTGGTATGATTGAGTAGCTGACGGATCGTAATGTTGGAATCGATATTAGGATATGCTGGCAGATATTCATACAACGAATCATCCAGCTCCAAAAATCCGTTCTCAACCAGCTTCAAAATCAAAACACCGGTGAACAATTTTGTATTGCTTGCAATACCGAATTCCATATCGGAGTTCACAGGAAGACCGGGACGTGATATGCCGGAAACTCCTTTCCAAACACCCATTCCCGGATAATAAAGTGCAGCAGAAATTCCCTTATAGTTGTTGGCTGACCTGATGCTGTCAATGGTGTATTGTAACTGTCCGGCAAGGACAGGATCGAATGACTGTGACTTCGAGACGAATACCCCGAAAAAAAGTACACTGGCTGTTATGACGGATCTGACCACTTTGTTTAATTAAGGCAACTCGGTTAGGACAAGATCGGGCAAAAATGGTTTAATCGATTTTCATTAAAATTCATTCCTGACCAGGTAAAAACAGAATATAAATTGAAATGGGAATATTACTTTCTGGTTTTCCTCTCCTGAAATGTCTTTTTCTCTTCATCAAAAACAAATATGAGAGGCTTATAGTAACTGATATCCTGATAAAAACCGTTTTCAGGAGGATTGACAATAATCATTCTGCTGTCAGCTCGGAATTCATAACTCAAACTTGCGCTCGGCCCATCGTAGATTTTTCCGGTCTTTCGATCAATGATCATGCTTTGATAACAAGTGGTTCCGCAGCCCCATTCGACAAAAGTATAATGACCGGCGAAATTCGCTTGAGGATTTTCGTAGCCCTCGCGCAACCGTGTACGGAATGTCTTTCCCCTTTGATTGGAGTTAAGATCCATGTCCACACTTTTAATATGATCAACAGTTTTCACCTTGAAATCTTCGAACCCGATATAGGGTTCGAATTTGACCATGACCTCCGTAATGACATCCTTCTTGACTTTGCCGTCGCCAAAAACCTTCACGTTTTCCGATTTATAAATCAGTCTCGCATCATATTCCTGCTTCCCGGTATTATCACTCTCTGAATTTTCATTCTGGCTGATGGTTGACTCAACAGGCAGCTCTGAATTTTCGTTGCAAGAAAAATTCAGGATCGCGACCGTAAAAAATGCGAGTGTCTTTTTCATATGAGTAGCGTTGAATTTATAGCGCCCGTGTGAAACATGAATGAATATTTATACGCGATTTTTACCTGAGAATGAACCCGGTTTAAAGTTCTATATTGCTTTCTCAAGAGCTTAAACAATGGTTTTAACGGCATGTCGAATTCCGTTGGGTATTGTCATCGAATATGGATATGAGGGTTAATGGATTCAGGATTCAGAATCCAGATCAAAAATTTTCTTTCTTGAGTATCGCTCTCCTGATTGTCTCCCGCTCGTTCGGCGTCGCAATGTTAGGCTGTCGGTTACTACCCATAAAAGTGTAAACCGGACGGAATTGAATGATCTTTCCTTTATAAAAAACACACTCCATAAAATATGCCTGACGTACACCGGTAGTATGTATCTGATCAAAAAGGAAATTCCCCATTCCATAAAAAATTGGCTTCCCCTTGTAAAGAGCGATTTGCTGTACTTGGTGGGCTTGAGAACCCACCACTGCATCAGCCCCCAAGTCGATCAGCTCATGGCATTTCGCTTTCTGGCTTGATGTAGGTATGTAAGAGTCGGTTTCGCCATATTGAACACAAACCATTATGAAGCCGACACCGGCTATTTTTCTCAAGGAGTCAATGACAGCAGCAGCCTTCTCCTTTGAATATCTGTTGGCTCCCATGGATTTATCTGCACATTCACCGCATGGACACAATTCGTTGAATCCGACCCATGCCACTTTGCTGCTGTCACGCAAAGTGATTACCAATGGGCGAGCTGCTGATGCAGGATCCTTGCCTCCACCGAAATAACGCATGTCATTGTCATCATACCACTTGAAAGTGTTCAGATAAGGATCCTTTCCTACGTCAAGGTTATGATTGCCGGTAAGTTCGACGATATTGACATGCAATCGCTTAAGGATTTCGAAGTGCTCAGGCTTAGTAGCGAATTTCATCTTCATAGCCGGATACGAACAGCCTTCTTGCATGCTCACTTCGTTGCTGACATGCGTGAAATCGAATCCAGTGAAAAAAGGTTCAATATTCTTCAACAGGAAATCGATTCCGTTACGGTCAAGTACATTCCCCGTCTGTCGAGTGATAGCCGTTACACCCGTATGTGCATAACGTGTCAGGTCTCGGGAGGGATCGAAGGGATGCGAAGCGGTCAGCCATAAAGGATACTTATCAGGGCTTCTGAAAAAATTCACCGAATCGATATCAATGGCCAAAAAGCGGTTATCCACAGAGTCAATCGTTGTAAGCAGGGCCGTTTCAGGATCTTTGAAATCGAAATTACCGGTCATTGAAACACGAGGCTGTTTGGAAAGCGTTAATTTTATACGAATCGATTCAACGATATCAGCTGTACAGGATATTCTGCCCTTTTCCAATGCATCCACAAGAGAGTCAACACTTAGGGATGTACAATCATTCAGAAAAGATCCGATCAATAATACCGGAATGGAATCTTTCGATTCTACAGACTCGGTCTTGGTAGAGACGATCTTTGGTACCGGTTCCTTGCCTTTGCAAGCGATGAAGTGCAAAATGAAAAACACCATTGAAAGCAATGTGGCTTTTCGAAACAAAAGTCTGTTAATCATGTCTGATTTTTTTCGAATACAGGCAAGGGAACGGTTCTTTCCCCTGATCAAAATTTGAAATTACTTGCATCCATGCCAAGCCACTCCAACGCTGTTCCTCCAAGCAGTCTGGCTTTCGTCGCATCATCATAAGGCATTTCCTTGATCAGTTTTCCGGGCGACAACTCTCCCAAAGGGAAAGGATAGTCGGTTCCGAGAGCGATGCGCTCATGGCCCATGAAATGCACCAGATAATCCAGCATCACAGGATCATGAACAAGCGAATCAAGGTAGAATTGCTTTAAATATTTACGCGGACTTTCACTGTTATCCACCGCTACAAGATCCGGACGTACATGATATCCATGTTCGATGCGGCCGAAGGTGGCAGGAAACGAGCCGCCTCCGTGAGCAAAAGCTACACGTAACTTGGGCAACCGCTCGAAGATGCCACCGAAAATCATGGAACAGATGGCTAACGAAGTTTCCGCCGGCATTCCAACCAGCCATGGAAGCCAATACTTGTTCATCTTCTCTTTTCCCATCATATCCCATGGATGTACGAAAACCGCAGCACTGAGTCGTTCAGCCGCCTGGAAAAAGGGGAATAAAGCAGGCTCGTTAAGGTTCCATTCATTTACATGAGAGCCGATCTGAACTCCTTTCAGTCCGATGCTCATGCAACGTTCCAGTTCCTGTATGGCAATATCAGGATCCTGCAACGGTACGGTGCCAAGGCCGATGAAACGTTGGGGATGCCTCTCTACAATTCCGGCAATATGATCGTTAAGGTAACGTGAAACTTCCAACGCATCCTTCGGCTGTGCCCAATAGCTGAACATCACCGGTATTGTCGATAATACCTGGACATGGACTCCGTGATGATCGCACTCTTTCATACGCGTTTCCGCATCCCAGCAATTATCTTGTATCTCGCGAAAAAATCGGTCATCGATCATCATCCTTGCACAACAAGGTTTGTGATGATCCAGCGATACGAATCCGCCGTATCCGAACTTCCCTTTGAAATCGGGGAGATGGTCGGGGAGGATGTGTGTGTGTATGTCAATTGTAAGCATTGTACCGCTTGGTCTTTTTAACCTCTTCCGATTTACGGATGTATTGCTGGGCCATGTTTTCATCACCCATGTTGCGATACGTGATACCCATCAGATAATAGGGCATGTAATACTCCCTATCCTGCTCTATCGACTTCCTGAAGTAAGAAAGTGCGATCTCATAATTCTGCTTTGCAGCGACCAGGTTGCCGGCTTGTCTTTCGGCATCACCGAAAACACCATGAATGCTGGCAAGATTGTTCAGTGCATGTGCATACCTTGGATTGTATCGGACAGCTTGCTCGAATTGCACCTTTGCCTCTGCAAATCTGCGCGTCTCGAACAGCAGATTGCCGTAATTGTTATAAGCCACGGATTGGGATGGGTTGTATTCCAACGCTTTTTTGTAATCGGGTTCCGACTTCGATGTGAAAGCACGTGTACGCAAGGAATCGAATCGGATATTGATTCCGTTCGCAACAGCGAAATAGCGCATCGAGTCGGCTCTGCCGGAGGAGGCATTCAACATGGATTTTGAGAGGCTGTCCAGTTGCATGTTCCGCAATGAATCGATCTTGCCTGCTTCCTGCTTTGCGATATCGAAATAGATGAATGCTCTTCTCTGGTATGCATCGGCATAACGAGGGAAAATGATGATGGATGTGTCGAGTTGTGAAATCGCTTCTTTTCGCAAAGCATCTTTCTGGGTCTCAGTGCGCTCGGAAAGATATTCCTCTGAAGTGATATGGTTGGCAAGATAGAAACGCATATGTGCGCTTTCGGGCACCTTCTTGATATCGGCTCGATACAAGGTTTCATTATCATACCAGTCGTTATTCCTTGAAAATCCTATCAGGCTGAATCCAACCGCCATCAGTCCGGTAAGTAAAATGGATTTCTGGTTTTGCGAAAAGAAAGAACCTAATGAGGAGGGTTCGGTTGTGTCACTACGTAAAATTTTTCCAATCATCCAGGCAACGGCTATGCTCCAGCCCACAGAGGGGGCGAAAAGAAGTCGTTCGGCATAATTGGTGCCGATCAGCACCACTACGTTCGAAACGATGGAAATGGTCAGGAAAAAATAAAGAATGCTGAATGCAATCGGATCTTTCGTATTGAAGCGCTTGATTGCATAAACCAATAAACCGCTGAAGACAGCCGCTGACAAAAGAAAGTGCCAGTCGGTAATCGGATAGGGTGGAAAATGATTGTATGATCCGTCAGAAAAAAGTTGAAGCGGGACGAACAGTTTGAACAGGTAGATGCCCATCAATGCGATGGCGGAAGTACGTTGTGTGAGAAAATCAGGAATACCATTAAGGTAATTGTCCACCACGGCGGCAGGACCTGCTTCCCCTGTCAGGATCTTTGCTCGGATGAGCAGGAAGATCAGAGATGGAACAGCTGTTGCGATCAACACCCCACCATACCTGGCCTTCGGTGCATCTGAGAAAAAATAAAGCGCCAACGGAATGACAGCAACCCACGTAAGTGCCGACTCCTTAGCCATGACCGCCAGGAAAAAATAGCCTGCAAGTTTAAAAAGCGATGTGACCTTTTGGGTATTGGCGAATTTCAACGCTGAGAGCATTGCACAAAACAAGAAAAGCAGCGACATGATCTCATCCCGACTCTTGATGTTGGCTACCACTTCGGTATGAATGGGATGAACTGCAAAGAGCATTGCTGCCAGAAAAGCTTCGAGTACGCGGTCCTTGAATAGCCTGTTCAAGAGGATGAAAAGCAGAAAACAGGTGAGACCGTACAACAGAATATTGGTTAAGTGACCAGGCATCGGGTTATTCGGAAAAATCGCCCACTCGACCGCGAAAGTGGCTTTCGATAACGGACGATACAAAGTATTGTCTGCGACATCCATGCCGGTGCGGTAACTGGTGCTGAAAATCTCACCAATCCCTTCGAATCCTTTTCGCGTGGATTTGTTCTCCGGAATCAATCCCCAATCATCAAGTACGAACTGATGACCGATGGTGTTGGAATAAACGGTCATGCCAAGTGCTGCGACAATGACCCCAAGCCAAATGCGTGTCTTCCGGACTTGTTCCTGAAGTTGGACAAGTGCTTTCCTCGAAGGCTGCTGCTGCTGAACGGCCTGTTTTTCTTTTTTGGTAAGCTTCTTTGATGAAGATGTTTGCATGGTATTGTGGTTATCAGGAAAGCTTTTTCGGCGGTTCCATAACATGACTGCACTTTTTACAAGTGCGCAATTCCGCACTGGCATAGAATTTTTCGAATCCCTCCGCCAATTGCTTCACGATATCATCCAAGAAGAAATACTGTTCATGAAGCATGTTGTTGCAGTGCTCACAGAACCACATCAATCCGTCCTGCATTCCCGGCTTACGTTGTACTTCCATCACCAAACCGACAGTATTCGGTCCACGCCGAGGGGAATGTGGCACTTTTGCCGGGAGCAAGAATATCTCACCTTCTTTGATGGGTATGTCAACAGGCTTACCGTCTTCCATGATTTTCACAACAATGTCACCTTCCAGCTGATAATAGAACTCCTCGGTTTCATTGTAATGATAATCCTTACGGGAATTCGGCCCGCCAACCACCATCACGATGAAATCTTGCTGGGGCTGATAAACAACCTGGTTGCCGACAGGAGGCTTCAGTAGATGCCTGTTCTCTTCTATCCATTTTTTGAAATTGAACGCGCGCTGGATGGTCATGGGAATGGTGTGATTTGACTGCTGTAAATTATCAATACTTTTAAAGTACTTTGACGTTATAAGACACGAGTTTTCCTTGGCTTGAAGCTGAAAAACCTGCCGATCGAACGGTCACCGGGCTACCGGGTTTTTAGTAGTTTTAGGTCCGTAATTAGGCCTATTTCAAAAATAACGAAAAGCCATCTTTCATTCAATACCATGAACCTTGATCTACGCGGAAAACGGGCACTGGTGTGCGGTAGCACTCAGGGAATAGGTAAAGCAGTTGCTCTCGAGCTTGCATTACTGGGTGCATCGGTAACGCTGGTGGCCCGAAATGAATCCCAGCTGAATACAGTGGCTTCGGAATTATCGCGTTTGTTCAATCAGCAACATGAATACCTGGTGGCTGATTTCAATGATCCGGCAAGACTTCGTGATCTGATCCACGACTACGTTTCGGCAAAAGCGATACATATCCTGGTCAATAACACCGGAGGACCTCCCGGCGGGCCGATCACTGAAGCATCGACGGAGGCATTCCTTTCCGCTTTCAGTAATCATCTCGTGTGTAATCACATCCTTGCACAAGCGGTTATTCCGGGGATGCGTCTTGCGGGTTATGGCAGGATCGTCAACATCATTTCCACATCAGTGAAACAACCACTGAAAAACCTCGGTGTTTCCAATACCATCCGAGCTGCTGTTGCAAACTGGTCAAAGACGCTTTCAGGTGAAGTGGCTGTGCACGGTATAACGGTCAACAATGTGCTACCCGGAGCAACGAATACCATCCGGCTGCAGTCGTTGATCGAAGCAAAGGCACAGAAAACCGGACATCCGATCGAATCGGTGCGACAGGAAATGATCGAAGAAGTTCCAATGCATCGCTTCGCAGAAGCCTCGGAGATTGCCAACGCAGTTGCATTCCTTGCGTCTCCTGCGGCTTCCTACATTACCGGCATTAATGTGCCAGTTGATGGCGGCAGGACTTCCTCACTTTAACCCAAGGCCTCGGCGAAATATCATGATAAGAATAGCCAATCTGATCAATGGTCAACTTGTCCCTCCTGTTACAGGAGAATATTTGGACAATATCAATCCGGCAACCGGTGAAATCTATTCATTGATACCTGATTCGGGCAAAGAGGATGTCGATCGTGCGACTGATGCGGCAAAAGCGGCTTTCCCTGCATGGAGCAATCTTTCCAAAGAAAAAAGAAGTGAGCGCCTGCTTGAATTGGCACGTTTGATAGAATTGAATCTCGATCGCCTTGCTCTTGCAGAAACGAATGACCAGGGAAAACCTCTATGGCTTTCACGCAGTGTGGATATTCCACGCGCTGTCTCCAATTTTCGTTTTTACGCTACCGCCTCGCTTCATACGCACACGGAAGCTCATTCGATGGAGAATATCGCCCTGAACTACACGTTACGGACTCCGGTGGGCGTTGCGGGATGTATTTCCCCCTGGAATCTTCCTTTGTATCTTTTCACATGGAAAATCGCTCCGGCTCTCGCGGCCGGCTGTACCGTAGTAGCCAAGCCTTCGGAAATCACCCCGATGACGGCATTCATCCTTTCTGAACTTTCATTACAAGCCGGATTCCCAAAAGGAGTGCTTAACATAGTGCATGGACTTGGACCGAAAGTTGGCATGCCGATCGTAGAACATCGAGACATACCGGCTGTTTCTTTCACAGGTGGCACAAAAACCGGTGAAGTTATTTCTCGCACGGCTGCACCGATGTTCAAAAAACTGTCGTTGGAATTGGGTGGAAAAAATCCAACAATCGTTTTTGCTGATTGTGATTTCGAGAAGACCGTTCAGACTGCCGTTCGTTCCGCATTTTCCAATCAAGGTGAGATCTGTCTCTGCGGATCGCGTATTTATATTGAACGTTCGATTTATGAGCGTTTCAAAGAAGATTTTATAAAGGCTGTTAAAGCGCTTAACACCGGCGATCCCTTGGCAGAAGAGAACTGGCTTGGTGCGATCGCCAGTAAACAGCACTTCGATAAAATACTATCATACATCGAACTGGCAAAACAGGAAGGTGGCCGTTTGCTTTGCGGCGGACATGCTATAAAGCCGGAAGGACGGTGCTCCAACGGCTTTTTCATTGCACCCACGGTTTTCGAAGGCTTGTCCTCCGAATGTAGAACCAATCAGGAAGAGATTTTTGGTCCCGTAGTGACGCTTCAACCGTTTGATACGGAAGAAGAAGTATTAAGCATGGCAAACGGGACTTCCTATGGTTTGGCCACTTCCTTGTGGACCGAGAATCTGACCCGAGCACATCGAATGGCCGGGCGGTTGGATTTCGGTATCGTGTGGATCAACTGCTGGCTGCTCCGGGATCTTCGAACACCATTCGGAGGCATGAAAGGAAGTGGCGTTGGCAGAGAGGGCGGGTTCGAGGCCATCGAATTCTTTACAGAGGAAAAAAACGTCTGTATCCGCCTTTGACGGGATAATCTGAATTATCCACAGAGCATCGTTCCGAATCGATCGTTGCCTGCTTTTAGGTCCGAACGCTTGCGTTTTTGTACGGCTTTCACCTTAATCTGTAAGATTCTTCCCTTTTTTCAAAGATCCTTCAAGGGGCACTGGCGTATTATCCTTACAATAAAAAACCCGGAAAGTGTCACTGGCTTAACAGTACAAGAAGCCTAAAACTCGAACACATGAAAAAGATCTGGTTGATGTGGTTTGTTTTTGCGTTGATTTACGCAGTACCGGCCCGTACTCAAACAACAGCTGAGAAGAAATGGAGCGATTTTGCATCTCAAAACGATTCACACTGGAAGGAGTTCCTGGAGTGGAAGGCAGATGCCAAAAACGACGTAGTGATTTTCGCACCTGATTCCAATCGTGCTCTGTTCGCCATGTATGAAGGTGATATCGAGCCGGGTTCCATGTTGGCATCATTCATTCTGCACTCAGGAGGCATGATCGTTGATCATGGCTGGATTCGCGTTCTTGGTTCCGGTTGTACCGACTTCATGAGAGGTCTCAAGGACTGGAACAGAGGAAAAAACAAGCAGTCAAAAGACGGATCCTATTACCTGTTGGTGGCCGATGATGTGGTCGGTGGATTTTTCGGTATAAAAATGTCCCCGAATGCCAGTTTGGACAAAGCAAAAGTATGGTACCTCGGTGCCAACAACCTTGAGTGGGTCAACACCGGAATCGATTATCCCAACTTTCTGAAGTTCTGTCTGGTAGGCGATATGAGTGGATTTTATTACGACTATCGCTGGGATGGCTGGGAAGAAGAGGTCTCAAGATTCAGTCAGCGTCATACGATAGGTTGTTATCCTGAATTATGGACCAAAGACACCAAGGTTCTCGAAGCAAACCGAAAAGTGCTTGATGTAGCGACTCTTTGGAATAAATATCAAACAAAAAAATGATGCTGTAAGCGGTATCTTCGTTTTGTGAACGGAGATCTATCACCGCTTATTGGAGTGGTTCTCGCAGGAGGTCGCAGTCAGCGTATGGGAACTGACAAAGCCTCGCTCCTGTATCATGATCGTCCACAAACAGACTGGACAGTTGCTCTCCTTACCCCTTATTGTAAAGAAGTGTTCGGTCTTTTCAAGTACCCTCCTTCTGATTTTTCACTTCCTTTCATGACGGACGATCCCCGCTTTGGCGATAACGGACCGATTGCCGGAATCCTTACCGTGATGGATCATTATCCTAAAACCCCATTACTGGTAGTGGGTTGTGATTATCCGCTGCTTGATATGGAAACCATTGAGATTCTTCTGAATGGTCGTAGCAATGCTCACATATGCACCTCATTCAGGAGTCCTACAGATGGACGACCGGAACCCTTGATTGCCATCTACGAAAAGGAATGCTTCAGTGCATTGAATGATTATCATCGGAATGGGAACTACTCTTTACGAAAGTTCCTTGAAAACAATTCAACACATTTGTTGGATGCGCCGGATGCTAGCAAATTGGAAAGCTATGATACCCCCGAACAAGCACAAAGATTGCTGAAAAAGGAGCCGGATGCATGATACGTCATTTAACTGGCTTGTGTAACTTAGTGGAAACATGCAGCCCTCTGTCGATACCGGCCAAATTTTGAAATTCAACGACGGTGAATGGGAACGTGTTCCTGATTTGCTCGCTTCCGAAGAACCCATGGAGATCCGACTGGAGTTAGGAGACGAGAAAAACCGTACAATGAAATCGTTGGCCGTTACCATGCGTACTCCGGGTAATGATTTTGAATTGGCTATTGGCTTCCTTTTCACCGAAGGAATCATAAAAGGATATTCAGATATCCTTCATGTACGTCATTGCACCGATGGCGGTAAAAAAGAAGAAGTTGAAAACATCGTAATCGTATCACTACGTCCCGGTATCGATCCGCATATCGATTCCGTTTCGCGTAATTTCTATACGACTTCCAGTTGCGTTATCTGCGGAAAAAGTTCTATCGATTCCTTAAAGGTCCATTGTAATCCGATTTTAGGAAATGATGATTGGAAAGTAAGCAGTGAGACATTGATTTCTTTGCCGGATAGCTTGCGTACTCAACAACAAGTATTTGCCTACACTGGAGGCATCCATGCCTGTGCGCTGTTCAGTCTGGAAGGTTCACTGAAATTGTTACGCGAAGATGTGGGAAGGCACAATGCGCTCGACAAGCTGATCGGGGCTTGTGTTGCATCCGACCGAATTCCTATAGGAAGATCGATATTGCTCCTGAGCGGTAGAGCGAGTTTCGAATTGTTGCAAAAAGCGGCGATGGCAGGAATTCGTTTCGTGGCTGCAGTAGGTGCGCCTTCAGGACTTGCCGTAAAAATCGCAAAGGAATTCGATATCACGCTTTTGGGGTTTGTTCGCAACCGGAGATTCAACGTATATCACGGAGAACATCGAATCATACAATGAAAGAAAAAGAAGAAACCCCTAACCCGGAGAATCCGGAATCATTCACCGGACTTAAGCTTGGAAAACCGAAAGATGCTGCCGCTGGTATTCCGGCAGTCATAAGCAGTGTAGGGCATGTGTTCGGCGAAATGAATGTAGGTCGTGGTGTCAAGGCTTTGCTCAAGCTGAATCAGAAAGACGGATA